>JAVHVB010000050.1:0-4755 GCA_032160775.1 Pseudonocardiales bacterium
GGCCGTCGTCGGAGACGCGGGCGCGGTCATCGTGGAAGCCCTCACCGCGAGCGCGGTGGCAGCCGGCGCGAACCTGGAGACCGAGACGAGGGTCGTCGCACTCCGCCAGGACCAACGCAGCCGCGTCGTCGGTGTCACGATCGAACGCGACGGCGAGCGAATGGATGTCGACGCCCGCGGTGGCGTGATCCTCGCGGCCGGTGGCTTCACGATGAATTCCGAGATGATCGCGCAATACGTCCCTGTCCTCGCCTCGGCCGAGCCGCTGGGGTCGCCTGCCGACGACGGCGCCGCGATCACCTTGGGCACCGGTGTCGGTGGCGCGGTCGCGCACATGGACGGCGCCTTCCTGTCCGCGACGCACTACCCGCCCTCGGGCATGCTCAAGGGCGTCATCGTGAATATTGAGGGCGATCGTTTCGTGGCCGAGGACTCCTATCACGGCCGCACCGGGTCATTCGTCGCGGCGCAGCCCGGCCGCGTCGCCTACCTGATCCTCGACGACGCGACCTTCGTGCGGCCGAGGCTCGACACCTTGCCGTTCATCGACGGATGGGAGAACGTCGCCGACATGGAACGTGCGTTGGGGATGACCAGCGGTTCACTCGAGAAGACGGTCGCCGACTACAACCGGCACGCCGCGGAGGGCCTCGATCCGACGTTCGGCAAGGCGGCTGAGTGGTTGCAACCGCTGCACCCACCGTTCGCCGCTTTCGACATGTCGATCGGCAAGGCGCGCTACTGCGGGTTCACCCTGGGCGGCCTCGTGACCTCCGTCGACGGTGAGGTGCTCGACGACCTCGGCCAGTCGATCCACGGCCTGTACGCGGCGGGCGCGTGCGCCTCGAATCTCGTTCAGGACGGGCCCAGCTACAACAGCGGACTGTCCATCGGTGAGGCCACCTTCTTCGGCCGGTCCGCAGGGCGGCACGCCGCCCGGACGGCGGTCGGCGGCCCGGCACAGGGAGATCGCGGATGACCACCCTCACGCTGCGAAACTGCAACCTCCTCGACGGGCGCAAACCGGCCGTCCCCGGCTCGACGGTGGTCCTGGAGGACGGAGTCGTCGTCGCCGCGGGTCCAGCAGGCGAGTCGGCCGACACGGCGACGAGCGGGCAGGTGGTCGACCTGCACGGCAGATCGGTGATGCCGGGCCTGGTCGCCGGTCATTTCCACTGCGGCTACGTCAACGTCGGACCGATCACCGTGCCGCTCGGTCTGGAGAACCCCATCCCGTACCAGACCTTGGTCGCGGCCCGGAACTGTGCGCTGGCGCTGGGCGCCGGGTACACGAGTGCGATCGGTGCGGGCTCGCCGCATTCGATCGACGCCTCGATCACCCGCGCGATCGCGGACGGCCTGATCCGCGGGCCGCGCCTCGTGCCGTGCAGCCGGGAGCTGTCCACGACGGGTCACTCGAACGACTGGGCGCCGTGGTGGTGGGAGGTCGGCGCCGTCGGC
Source organism: Pseudonocardiales bacterium (assembly GCA_032160775.1). Classification (GTDB taxonomy): domain Bacteria; phylum Actinomycetota; class Actinomycetes; order Mycobacteriales; family Jatrophihabitantaceae; genus Jatrophihabitans. Next base: position 1,462 of record JAVHVB010000050.1, read on the forward strand.
ACGCCGCGCGTCTGCGACGGCGAAGATGCGTTCCGAGCCGCGGTCCGCGACGAAACGAAGCGCGGCGCGAAGATGATCAAGCTTTACATGACGGGCGGTCATGGGGTCCTCTCCCCCGCCGACCGGATGGAGATGACCAGAGCCGAGGCGGCGGCGGCCGTCGAGACCGCGAAGGCTCGCGACGTTCTGGTGCGTGCGCACGTGGCGAACAAGGAAGCGATCCTGCTGGCAGTCGAACTCGGGCTCGACATCGTCGACCACGGCGACGGGCTCGACGACGAGTGCATCGCCGCCCTGATCGAAACGGGCACTGCTCTGGTCCCCAGCCTTCGACTTCCCGAGGCGATGCTTGCCCACCAGACGAGGTCCGGGCGCGACACCGCCGGATTCGGCGAGGACTTCGAGCTCGGCTGTCAGCGCGCGGCCAAAGCGTCCGCTGCAGGCGTGATAATGCTGCTCGGCGATGACTACGGCTCGGCGATCCTGCCGCACGGCACGTACGGCGACGAGTTGCGCCTGTATGCCCAGCGAGTCGGCATCGCGCCCCTCGACCTCATCACCTGGGGGACGGTCAACGGCGCGAGCGCTATCGGCCGCACCGACGTCGGGATGATCCAGGCTGGTCAGATAGCCGACCTGCTCATCCTCGACGGTGATCCCTCCGTCGACATCGAGGTGCTCGCCGACCCGACCCACCTCGTCGCTGTCCTGCAGGACGGGATCGTCGTCGCGGGGGTGCTGCCCGACTAGAGCGTCATGTCGTCGCTCACCGCAAATCCGTGGCGGTCCCCGTTGCGCAGGAACGAACCGACGGTCCGGTCGAGTTCGTCGACCTCGAATGTCTCGTGCACGGCCGTGGCGACGTAGTCGAGTGTGGGCTCCTTCAGCACCCCGACCTTCCCGCCGTATACGACGAAGACGTTGCCGGTGACGTCTTCCGCGGCTCGGCTGCCGAGCCACACCACGACCGGCGCGATGTGTTGCACCGCCCAGGGGTCGCGCTGCACGCCGTCGGGCGCCGGCGGGAAGACCGAGTCGGTCATCGAGGTGCGCGCCCGCGGGGCGAGCGCGTTGGCCCGCACGCCGTAGCGGCCGGCGCCCGAAGCGACGGAGAGCGTCAGCGCGACGATGCCGGCCTTCGCCGCGGCGTAGTTCGGCTGCCCGGGCGGGCCGAACAGGAAGGCCTCCGAGGTCGTGTTGACAACCCTGGCCCACTGCGGTCGGCCGGTCTCCTTGCTGCGGGCTCGCCAATAGGCCGTTGCCGCGCGGCACGTCGCTGCGTGCCCGCGCAGATGAACGGCGATGACGGCGTCCCACTCCTCGGCCGAGATCGAGAAGATCATCCGGTCGCGCAGGATGCCCGCGTTGTTCACCAGGATGTTCAGGTCGCCGTATTCGTCGACCGCCCGCTGCACCAGGGAGGCGGCGACGTCCCATTCGGCGACATCGCCCCGAGCAGCAACCGCGGTTCCACCCGCAGCAACTATTTCGGCGACGACGTCGTCCGCCGCGTCACCGACGTCGTTGACGACGACGCTCGCGCCGGCCGCTGCCAACGCGAGCGCCTCCACCCGACCCAGGCCCGCGCCTGCACCGGTTACCAGGGCGACACCGCCTGCCAGCTCGTCACCGGCGAACCGCACCTGCTTCATCGGTTGATCTCCCGTCCTCGGCTGCATCATTTACGTCGACACTTGTAGCTTTAGTCTATCGCGACTACAGTCTCGACACGTGACGCCGATGCTGCTCGGCAAGACGGTGTTGATCATCGGTGCCGGACGTGGACTCGGACGGGAAATCGCCGCCGCGTCGGTGCGGGACGGCGCCCAGGTCATGCTCGCCGCACGCAACGAGGACCGCCTCCGAGAGCTGGCCGCGGAGGTCGGCGACGCCGACACGGTCGACTACTGCACGGCCGACATGCGCGACCCGGCGCAGCTGGAAGCACTCGTCGCCGATGTCGACAAGCGGTTCGGGCAGGTGACCGGGCTGGTGATCTGCGCGGTTCACGATACGGGAGTCGGCGGCATCGACTCCACCACCGAGGACGAATGGCGGACGTCGTTCGAGCTCAACGTCTTCGCGGCGGCGCGCGCGGTCAAGGCGGTCGTCCCGCTGATGAAGCGCACTGGCGGATCCATCGTGCTGATCGGCTCGCAGCAGTGGATCTACCCCGCCCGAGACGTCCCGCAACTGGCATACGGCGCGACGAAAGGCGCGATCATCTCGATGATGTATGCGCTCTCGCGCGAACTCGGGCCGAGCGGCATCCGCGTCAACGTGGTCGCGCCGAGCTGGATGTGGGGACCCACCGTCGAGCGCTACGTCGGGCGTCAAGCGCGCGACCAGGGACGCACTCCCGACGAGGTGCTTTCCGGGATCGAGTCGCGCTTCGCCCTCGAGAAGATGCCGACCGACGGCGACATCGCCGAGGTCGTCTGCTTCTTCCTGTCTGACCGGGCGCGCGCAATCTCCGGCCAGTCGTTGCTCGTCAATGCCGGCGAACTCGGCCGATGAACCTGGAGCCGTCCATCGAACAAGTGGCGTTGCGCGAACAACTCCACGACTACTTCACCGACCTGCGCAGGGGCCCGTTCGCCGACCTGCAGCGGGAGGACCACGGCCCGCGCTACCGCGATTGGATGCGCCAGCTGGGGGCGGACGGCTGGCTGGGCATCGGCTGGCCGACCGAGTACGGCGGCCAGGGCCGACCGTACGTCGACCAGTTCATCTTCTTCGACGAAGCGATGCGCTGTGGCGTGCCGGTACCGATGATCTCGTTGAACACGGTCGGGCCGACCTTGATGAAGTACGGGTCCGACGAGCAGCGCAGCACCTTCCTGCCGCCGATCCTGCGCGGCGAGATCGACTTCGCGATCGGATACAGCGAGCCGGACGCAGGAACCGATCTCGCGGCCGTCAGGACCCGGGCACGTCGAGACGGCGACGTCTACATCGTCGACGGCGCCAAGGTCTTCACGAGCCGGGGCGGCACCGCGGACTACGTCTGGCTCGCTGCCCGAACCGATCCCGACTCGGTCGACCACCGCGGCCTCTCGGTGCTGATCGTGGACACCACCGACCCCGGCTACAGCGCGACCCCGATCCGAACGCTCGCCTCGTACGACACCTACTCGACGTACTACGACGGCGTCCGGGTACCCGTCACGCATCGGGTCGGTGAGGAGAACGACGGGTGGCGGCTGATCACCACCCAGCTCAACTACGAGCGGGTTGCGATGGCCAGCTTCGGCGGACTCGCGCGCACGCTGTACGAAGAAGTGCTCGACTGGG
>JAVHVB010000051.1:0-4606 GCA_032160775.1 Pseudonocardiales bacterium
AGCCGCCCATCACCGGCCGGATCTCCGCGTGTCGCCGGCTCACCGCCGGGTCGGACAGCGTGATCGTGCAGTCCGGATGCCGGCCGATGGTGACCGTCTCGTCGATCGGGATCTTTCCGCCGTCCGCGCGCACGAGGTACCCCCCGCGCGGGCCGGGCGCCTGCTGGGTCGCGGCCGGCTCGAACGCGGCCGGCCGGGCCGGCGCCGCGCCGGCGTCGAGGTCCGGCAGCGGCTCACGGGCGAGCACCGCGGCTTCCAGCGCACGCAGCCGCTCACCGGGCTCGACGCCCAGCTCGTCGATCATCGTCCGGCGGGCCCGGCGGTAGGCGTTCAGCGCGTCCGACGAGCTGCCCGCCGCGTAGTGGCCGCGGATCAGCAGCTCCCACAGCGTCTCGCGCAGCGGGTAGCGCTGGACGAGCCGCTCGAGGTCGGGCACCGCCTCGCGATGCCGGCCGAGATGCAGGCGCAGCTCCTGGTGTTCCTCGACGGCCGCGAGGTAGCGCGACTCGAGCCAGTTGCGGCTCTCCTCCAGCACCGGCGTCGAGGGCAGGTCGGCCAGCGGCGAGCCCGTCCACAGCGCCAGCGCCGACTCCAGCGCGGCTGCGGCGTCGGCGAGCCGGCCGCCGGCGCGGTGTCCGCGGGCGGCGACCCCGAGCGCGTCGAAGCGGCCGAGGTCGCTCTGCTCGGGCTCGATGCGCAGCCGGTAGCCGGGCGGCTCGGTGGTGAGCAGTTCGGCACCGTCGCCGAGCGAGCGGCGCAGATTCGACACGTGCACCTGCAGCGTCGGCTGCGCGCGGCCCGGCGGCGACTCCCCCCACACCGTCTCGATCAGCCGGTCGACCGACACCGGCCGGCCGAGGTCGAGGACCAGCGCGGCGAGCACGGCCTTGGCGCGCTGCGACTCCAGCGGCAGGGTGACGTCGTCGCGCTCGACCCGCACCGGCCCGAGCACCCGGAACAGCCAGCTCAACGTCGGGCAACTCTCGGTGGGCGGCCGATCCGCCGCACCAGCAGCGCCGCACCGGCGATGTACAGCGCGGTGATGACGAGCAGCATCGCGACGTCGAAGACGAAGGTGCCGGTCGAGTGGTCCCAGAGCGGGTCGCCGTGCCAGCCCGGCATCCGGCTGAACCCCGTCAGCGAGGCCCCGGCGGCAAATCCCCACCGCGCCGGGCTGAGCCACGCCAGCTGTTCCAGCCCGGCCCGGCCGTGCAGCGGGAAGAGCCCGCCGCTCAACAGCAGCTGCGCCATGATCACCACGACCAGCACGGGGAGCGCGCGGTCGCTGTTCTTGACGATGGACGAGACGGACAGCCCGATCGCCATCGAGGCGAGCGTGATCGGGACGAACGCGAGCAGCAGGTCGACCATCGCCGACCCGCCGAGCACAGCCTCGTCCGCCCCGGGCTGGCCCAGCGTGCTCAGCAGGGTGAGCAGGATGGACTGGACGGTCACCACGAAGCCGAGGACGACCGCCTTGGACGCGAGGTAGGCCTGCCAGGACAGCCCGACCGCTCGTTCGCGCAAGAGGATGGCGCGCTCCTTGACGATCTCGCGCAGCGCGGTGGCGGTGCCCATCATGCAGCAGCCGACGACCATCACGAGCATCAGCTGCAACGGCCCGCGGGTCTGGTCCTGGATCGCCTGCCTGGTCGACAGCCCAGCCCCGCCGGGTACGGCGTGCGCGAACAATGCGAGCAGCGCCGGCATGGCGATCATCAGCGCTACGAACTGCCGGTCGGCGGCGAGCACCGCCGTGTACCGGCGGCAGAGCGTGCGCAGGTGGTCGAGCGCGCGCGAGCGCTGCGCCGTCGCGTCCGTCCGCGGCAGCGCAGCGACGGGCGCCGCCGGCAGCGCATCGATGGACGCCCTCGACGACTGGTCGAACTGCGCGCGCCACGGCAGGTCGTCGCGTTCGAGCGCGGCGTACATGTCGGCCCAGTCGTCCTGCTTGAAGAAGGCCAGCGTCTCCGCCGGCGGGCCGTAGAAGGCGAGGTGACCACCGTTGGCGAGCACCAGCACGCGGTCGGCGAGATCGATGTAGCCGACGTTGTGGCTCACCACGATCACCGTGCGCCCGGCGTCGGCGAGTTCGCGCAACATCCGCATGACCTCGCGGTCGCGGTTGATGTCCAGCCCGGACGTCGGCTCGTCCAGGAACAGCAGCGAGGGCCGGGTCAGCAACTCCATCGCGGTGCTGCTGCGCTTGCGCTGGCCACCGGACAGGGTGGCGATCCGCTGGCCGGCCTGGGCATGCAGGCCCAGCTCGGCGATCACCGCATCGACGCGTGCGCGGCGCGTGCGCGCGTCGACGTCGGCGGGAAAGCGCAGCCGGGCCGCATAGTCGAGCGCGTCCCGAACCCGCAGCTGCGGATGCAGGATGTCGTCCTGCGGCACGAAGCCGATGCGATCGCGCAGTTCGTCGTAGTGCTGGTAGAAGTCGCGGCCGCCGTAGAGCACCTGCCCGGCGTCTGCGGGACGCGCGCCGGTCAGCGCGCGCAACAACGTCGTCTTGCCCGACCCGCTCGGACCGATGATCACCATCATGCTGTTGGGCTGAAGCGAGAAGTCGACGCCGGCGAGCAGCCGCTTGCCGGGTACGTCGACAACCAGACCGCGGGCGCCGAACGTGACCGCCCCGGTGTCCTGGTACTCCTCGAGCGTGCCGGCCCGGAAGCGGAACAGCTGACGGCCGATGCCGATCAGGCTGCGCTCGTCGACGCGCACTGCGGCGGTGATGCGCCGGCCGTCGACGAACGTGCCCGCGGTGCTGCCGAGGTCCTCGACCGTCCAGACGCCTGCCCCGGTCAGCCGGAACACGGCGTGCTGCCGCGATGCGCTGAGGTCCTGGAGCACGACCGTGTTCTCCGCGGCGCGTCCGACGGTGATGACGGCCGTGGTCAGCTGGTGCACGCCGGCCAGCGCGACGCTGTAGCTCTGCTCGAGCCGCTCGGCCGTCCAGGCGGAGGGCGCCGGCCGGTCGGGCCGATCCACCGGCGGGCCGGGCACCGCCCAGTCCGCCGGCACTGCCGGCGCCACCGGCATTGCCGGCACCGCCACGGTCACAGGTAGCGGCGTGAACCTCAGCTCCGGCCCGTCCGGCGCTCCCAGCCGCACGGCGCACGGGCCGGTGATCGTCAGGTCGTCGATCCGCCGGCCGTCCACCCAGGTGCCGTGTTGGCCGACGTTGCGCAACCGCCACGCCGCGCTCTCGAACCAGACCGTGGCGTGATTGCGCGACACCCGCGGCTCTTCGATGTTGAGCCCGCACTCGGCGTTTCGGCCGACGGTCACCGCGCTCGTCGCCGGCACGGTGACCCGGTGGGCGCCGTGATCGACGACGAGCAGCGGCGCGCTCAACCCCGCAGACCCCTCATTGCAGCAACGTAACGTGGTTGCCCCACCAGGTGTGCAGACCGGTCCGCGTTGTCGGCAGCCCGCCCTCGACCTGGATGCACACGTTGTCGTCGTAGTACGTCCAGGCGAACACGCTGGTGCCGTTGCTCGCCCGGAAGCAGAACTCGTCACCGATCGTCTTGTTGCTCAGCTCCCAGGTGCTCTGCGTGCCGGCGTCGGGGTAGCTGTTCTCGCAGCCGACCCGGGATTCGAAGGTGCCGAAGTGATCCTTCTCGAACGCGTTCTGCGTGCCCGGCTTGAGCTGCAGGGCGAACACGACCGGCGGTCCGGAGGGCCCTGCCGCGGTGGGGTCGCAGGAGACGGCCGCGCTGACGTAGATCGACTTGTCCTCGTCGGCGGTGTCGGCGGTGCAGCTGCCCGCCTTCACCATCGAGGAGGTCAGCTTGTACGCCAGCGTGGCTTCGGGATCGGTGAGTTCGTGCGCGGGCGTCCAAGCGATCAGCGCCTCCGGGCCGGTGCGGCTTCCGCTCACTGCCCGGATGGAGAAGTGGTGCGAGGCGTAGACGGACATCGGCAGTACGTAGGTCGTGCGGTCGGTCTCCACGGAGAAGCCGGGCGTGTCGGCGTCGGTCAACCGATACTTCGACGCACCGGTCACCGCGCCCCACGTCAGGTCCAGGCCGTTGAGCGCGCTGGTCACCACGAAATTCGCAGGCGCCGTCAACGGGTCCTGCTTCGCCCACGGTTGGGGTTCGCTCTTCGCCCCGGCGTCGCCGCCAGCCGTCACTGCTTGCACGACGAACTGGTGGTTCTGCGCGGCGCCGCCGGCGAACACGTAGCTTGTGGCGGTCACGTCCACGGGGTCGGTCGCTTCGCTGAGATCAGTGATCGTGTAGTGATCGGCGCCCTTGACCGGAGCCCAGGACACTTTCACGCCGCCGAACCCGTCCAGCGAGGTCGACACGTTGGTCGGGGCGGCCAGCGGCTTCGCGGCGTCACCGGAGAACACGAAGAACGCGCCCACACCGGCCGCGACCAGCAGCACAGCCACGACCGCCAGGATGATCGCGGTGCGCCGCCCCTTCTTCGCGGGCGGCGGCGGCGGGGGCGGCCACGCGCCGGCCGGGAAGGACGGATGCTGTCCCGGCATCTCGGTCATCATGCTGCCGACCGTCGGGCGGTCGGTGCCGACCGGCTGGAACGGCCCGGTCGGCGGGCCCTGCTGAGCCACGGGCTGAGCCACGGGCTG
>JAVHVB010000052.1:0-7545 GCA_032160775.1 Pseudonocardiales bacterium
CGTGATTGGGCGACGACCGAGGCGTTGGACGCCCGGGCGCGCCTGGCGGCGGAGTACGCCGAGCGCTACTCCCTCGATCACCACGGCCTGGACGACGAGTTCTGGGCGCGGATGTTCGCGCACTACTCCCAGGCAGAGGCGGTCGAGCTCACGATGTGCCTGGGCGCTTGGTTCTCCTTCGGCCGGCTGAACCGGGTGTTCGGGCTGGACACCGCCTGCGTACTGCCGACACATTGGGCGACAGCCCACTAGAGGAAGAGTGGGCGACAGCCCACTAGAGAAAGAGTGGGCTTCGGCTCACTAGAGGAAGAGTGGGCTTCGGCGCACTGGCGATCGTTAATGGAGGTCCGCATGGCCAATCACGTGTATCGCGTCACCGAGATCGTCGGGAGTTCGCCGGACAGCCTGCAGCAGGCGATCCGCAACGGCGTCGAGCGGGCCGGCCGGACGCTGCGCAACGTCGAATGGTTCGAGGTCACCGAGATCCGCGGCCAGGTGGCCGACGGTCAGGTCGCGCACTTCCAGGTGGGCCTGAAGCTCGGCTTCCGGCTCGAGGACGGCGACTGACCGTTGGTCATCCCGGCTCGGTGTTGGGCGAGCGCGGGTCGATCAGGATCTTCGCGTGCGCCTCGGGGTCGCCGAGCGCGGTGAACGCATTGTCCACCCCGTCGAGGCCGACCACGCCGGTCACGACCGGGGCGGCGTTCACCTTGCCGTCGGCGAGCAGGTGCAGGCTGTCCCGGAACTCGAGCGGCGTGTATCCGAGCACGAACCGAAGGTCGATCTCCTTGTTGATCGCCATCGCCGGGCGGATGCGGTCCGGCGCCATGCAGACCCCGACAACGACCACGCGCGAGAACAGCGGCGCGTGCCCGATGATGTCGTCGATCACGCCGGGCACGCCGACGCACTCGAAGATCACTGGGTGCTTCGGGTTGGCCAGGCCGACGGTCTCGGCCGCGCGGTAGATCCGTTCCCAGGGCAGAAGGGGCACCCGGCGCAGCTTGCCCATCGCGTCCAGCGCCAGATTGAAGACCTCGGGCGCGGACTCGATGTGCCCCTTGCCCGGCGTCGCGGCGTACGGCGACTCGGTCGCCGGGTCGACCACGACGTCCGCGCCGCAGGCACTGGCCAGTGCCCGCCGGCCGGCCGAGAAGTCGCTGGCGACGACGGTGCGCACACCGCGCGCCTTGAGCATGCAGATGACCGCGAGCCCCACCGGGCCGCAGCCGATGACGACGGCGACCGTGCCCTTGCCGATCTCGCTGCGCCGGACTGCGTGCAGGCCGACCGCCATCGGCTCGGTGAGCGTGGCCAGCTCGGTCGACAACCCGTTCGGCACGGCGAAGGCAAGCGACTCCTCGACCAGCATCTGCTCGGCGTACCCGCCGGGCGCGGCGGTGGAGAGCCCGGTGGGGTGCACGTCCTTGCCGTTGCGCAACAGAGGCATCGCGACGACCCGGGTGCCGGTGCGGTCGCGCTTGCGGCAGCCGCGACCGAACTCGAGGATCTCGCCGCAGAACTCGTGGCCCAGGACGACCGATTCGTGCGAGCGCATGATGCCGTCGTAACCGACCTCGGCGGTGACATCGGCAAGCTCGTCACAGTTGTGCCGCGCGTGCAGGTCGGAGCCGCAGATCCCGCAGCGCAGGACGTCGATCAGCAGTTGCCCGCGGCCGGGTTCGGGCGCGGGCAGGTCGACGACCTCGAGCTTGGCGTCCTGGCAGCTGACCGCTCTCATCGGCAATCCTCAATTCGTCAAAAGCCTGCCGCGAACCTACTCGTCCGCGGATAATGATCAGGTGCGTCCGCCCGGCTTCGAGAACGTGGCGACGGTCCTCGTCGATCCGTCGGTCATGGGCGACCTCGAGCTGGAATTGATGGCGCTGGACCTGCGGGTGTGGGCCGTCCACCGGGTCAGCACCTTCCCCGACCCGCAGCGCCTGGCCTTCCAACTGCGCCGCGCGCTGATCGACTGCAGCAACGGCCGCTGGGCCGACGCAGCAGACTGGACGGTCGTGTGGATCACCTTCGGCGAGAGCTGGCGGGACGGCGACGAGCCGCTGCCCTGGGCGGCACACGCGGCGCTGTGGGAGACGCTGGTCGAGTACACCGGGCACGTCCGCTACAACCTGGGACTGGGCGGAGTCCCCTACCTCGACGTCCCGCGTGAGCACTCCTGATCGACCTTCTCGGCCGCGATGACCTCGTGCGTCGACGAGTTCCGAGTGGCGGTCGCAGCCGCCCGGGCGCCGGCCAGCGAGTTGCCGGCGATGACCTCGTCGAGCGACTCGTACCGCGCGCTCCGCGGGTCACGGGCGCGCCTGGTGAACACCCACATCAGCCCGGCACCGGCGGCCATGGTGACCGCACCGGCCAACGCGTCGAGGAGGTAGTGGTTCGCCGTCGCCATCACGACCACCGTGGTCGCGACGGGGTAGGCGATGCCAAGTGCTTTGACCCAGCGGCGCCGCGCGTAGAGCGCGACGAGCACCCCGCACCAGATCGCCCAGCCGACGTGCAACGACGGCATTGCCGCGAACTGGTTGGTCAGCGCGCCGAGGCCGCGGGGCACGCTGCCCTCGCCGCCCCACCAGCCGTAGCCGGAGGTGTGCGCCAGGGTGTCCTGCAGCCCGCTGTGGGCGAGCATGCGCGGCGGCGCGGTCGGCAGCAGCAGGTAACCGATCAAGCCCAGCGCGGTGCTCATCGCGAGCGCGGTGCGGGCCCGCCCGTAGTGCTCGCTGTGCTTGCGGTACATCCACACCAGAACGACGGGCGTCACCACGTAGTGCATCAGCGAGTAGAAGTACGAGGCGGCGACGGCGATCCACGTGATTTGCTCGACGGCCTCGTTGAGCACCTGCTCGGGCGCCATGTGCCACATCCGCTCGAAGTGCAGGATGTCGTGCCCGTTCGTGATCGCCGTTTGGACGTTCGCGTCGCCGAGACCGCGGCTCAACTCGTAGGCGCCGTACAGCACTCCGAGGAGCAGGACCTCACGCCACCAGGTCGTCCCGCGCGACAGGGTCCGCCGCCCGCGGCGCACGGAATCCAACCCGTCGCGCACCAACCCGGTCACCGGCCCGGGGGGCGGTGGCGGGACGGGACGCTGCAACACGATACGAACAATAACTGTGCGCGAGATTTATTCCCCGGAATATCGCGGTGTATGCGCAGTCGGTTCCGACATGAAATTTCAGTTTAGTTCGACGGACAGCGCGCGCAGCACGGCCATGCTGTCCGTGGTCACGCCGGCGACCCCCAGCCGCTGCAGCCGCAGCGCGCGGGGGGTGGAGTTGACCGTCCAGGCGACGACCTGGGGTGCCCGCTCGCGCAGCCGGTCGAGCACCGCCCGGGTGAGCAGCGTGTGCCGGACGGTGATCGCCTCGTCCGGCACCGGGCCCGCGCCCAGCAGCGCGGCGAGCTGGCGCGGGTTGCCCACCGATCGCCAGGTGCGAAACCCGGCGGCGCGCAGCGTCGCGACGTCGGTTGCGGGATGGCCGCACACCACGAACCGCGACCGGTCGGCGAGCGTGTCGACGAGGGCGCCGACCAGCCGCGCTCGGCGCTCGGCGGCGCGTTCCTTCAGGTCGAGCAGCACCTGGCAGCCCTCGGGCACCAGCTCGGCCAACTCGACCAGCCGCAGGTCGCGCGCGCCGGCGGTGTGCCAGCGCACGCGCCAGTTGTCGCGCTGCACGCGCCCACCGGCGCCGAACGGCAGGTAGTGCGAAACGACGACCGAGCCGGCACCGTCCACTTGCACGTCCGCCTCGAACACCGATGCGCCGGCCGCCGACAACTGCTCGCACGCGGCGCGCGTCGGCGGGGTGCGGTGGGCGACCAGGATCACCCGCCCACCCTACGAAGGCCGGAGATACCCTGCGCGGATGAGCGACGAACCGCAGGTGCGCGACAACCCGGAGCTCTCCCGGTACGAGGTCCTCGTCGACGGCGAGGTAGCCGGATTCACCGAGTACGCGACGCACGGCGACCAGGTCGACCTGCTGCACACCGAGGTCGAGCCGAAGTACGAGGGGCGCGGTCTGGCGTCGCGGCTGATCGGCGAGACGCTCGACGACCTGCGTGAGCGCGGGCTCCGCGCGATGCCGTACTGCCCGTTCGTCCGGAAGTACATCGGCCGACACCCGGAGTATGTCGAGCTGATTCCGGCCGAGCACCGGGGCAAGTTCGGTCTGTAACCGGCACCGCTTGCGCACAGAACAAGAACACGTTCTACTTTCCGGGTGCGATTCACCTACGCCGAGGCGATGACGGATTCGAGCTTCTACCTGCCGCTGGCGCAGGCGGCTGAGGCAGCCGGCTACACGAGCATCACGGTGGCGGACAGCATCGCCTATCCGAAGGAGTCGGACAGCGTCTACCCGTACACCCAGGACGGCAGCCGGGCCTTCCTCGAGGACAAGGAGTTCATCGAGACGTTCGTGCTCTGCGCGGCGATGGGGGCCGTGACGAGCCGGTTGCGGTTCACCCCGTTCGTGCTCAAGCTGCCCGTGCGCCCGCCGGTGCTGGTGGCCAAGCAGGCCGCGTCCGTCGCGGCGCTGACCGGCAACCGGCTGGGGCTCGGCGTCGGCACCAGTCCGTGGGTCGAGGACTACGACATCCTCGGCGTCCCGTTCGCCCGCCGCGGCAAGCGGATGGACGAGTGCATGGACATCATCCGCGGGCTCACCGCCGGCGGGTACTTCGAGTTCGCCGGCGAGTTCTACGACATCCCGGCGATCAAGATCTCTCCGGTGCCCACCGAGCCGATCCCGCTGCTGGTCGGTGGGCACGCCGACCTCGCGCTGCGTCGCGCCGTCGTGCGCGGTGACGGCTGGATGCACGGCGGCGGCACGCCGGAGGAGCTCGACGAACTGCTCACCAAGATCGACAAGCTGCGCCGCGCCGAGGGCGTGCAGGACAAGCCGTTCGAGATCCACGTCATCTCGCTCGACGCCTACACGCCGGACGGCATCAAGCGGCTCGAGGACCGAGGTGTCACCGACGTCATCGTCGGCTTCCGGGTGCCGTACATCGTCGGCCCGGATACCCAGCCGCTCGACAAGAAGATCGAGCACCTCAACCGCTACGCCGAGAACATCATCGCCAAGCTCTGACGCCTCCGGCGAGCTTGATGCGCTGAGCGGGCCATAGCCCGTCCACCGCATCAGGATCGCGTTCGGGGTAGGGAGACCCATCACAGCTCGAGCGAGATCGATCGCCCCGCCGGTCCTTGGCGGTCACGCTCGACCGATGACAGCAGCTGCCGCACGCTTCGATGATCGAGGTCTCGAGTCGTTCCTCGGTGTCGCGAGCCGGGGCGAGCTGCGCCGCCTCGCGATCAACTCAGACGACGTGGCCGGTCAGGTCGCGGCTCGACGCTGGCAGGTCTCCGGCCTCGCGGTGATCCTGCACAACGGGCTGCCGACCACCGATCAACGGCGGCGGGTCGCACTGATCAACTGTGGGCCGCGCGCGGTGCTGACCTCGTTCACCGCGGCCGAGCAGCGCGGACTGCGCGGTTGGGAACGGCCGGAGGTCCATGTCCTCGCGCCCGCCGGTACCCGGCGTCCACCGATCCGCGGCCTCGTCCTGCATCGCACCGGCAACTGGGCGGCCGTCGAGGCGTCAGCTGCCGGCCGCCGCCAAGCCCTGCCGCAGGCACTCGTCATCGCGGCGAGCAGCGTCCCATCGAGTCGCCCGGGCTGTGGGCTGCTCGCCGCCGCGGTCCAGCAACGGCTGACGAGCGCAGCGGCACTGGCCTCGGCGACCACCGCGGCCACTCGCACGCGGCATCGGGCGGCGCTGCTGCGGGCGATCGAGGACATCGCTCAGGGCGCCCAGGCTCTCAGCGAGATCGACTTCGTCCAGCTGTGTCGCCGATACCAGTTGCCGGTTCCGACGCTGCAGGCCGTGCGAGTCGAGCCGACAGGGCGGCGCCGGTACCTCGATGCCGAATGGCGACGGTCTGACGGTCGGGTCATTGCAGTCGAGGTCGACGGAGCGCTACACCTTTCCGCTCAGCGGTGGTACGACGACCAGCTTCGGCAGAACGAGGCCGTGCTCGGCGGCACGATGGTGCTGCGTTTCCCGAGCGTGGTGGTCCGGGACAGCCCAGCCCTCGTCGCGGCTCAGCTGCGCCGCATCCTCCTGCCTGCGCGATCTTGATGCGCTGGACGGGCCATAGCCCGTCCTCCGCATCAAGATCGGCTAGGCGTAGGCGTAGTCGTCGAGGGGGAAGCGGCCGGCCTCGCGGAATGCGCTGACCGTCGACGTCGGGCGCAGGATGGCCGCCTCGCCGTGCTGGTTGAAGTAGTAGCTGTTGGCCGTCGCGCAGGAGCCGAGCAGGAACACCGAGTCGCCGAGCTTGTGGGTGACCCGGTCGAGGAACTGCTCGTTGGCCGCTTCGGACACCTCGAAGGTGGACGTCCCGCGACGGCGCAGTTCGCCGAACAGCCGGTTCATGTGCCGCATCTGCGACTCGATGGTGGTGAAGTACGAAAGCCCGCTGTACGCGTACGGGCTGGCGAGGGTCAGGTAGTTCGGGAAGTACGGCACGGCCACGCCCTCGTAGGCCTGGAACCGGGTCTTGCGCCACCACTCGCCCAAGTTGCGGCCGTCCCGGCCGACGATCTCGAAGGCCGGGAAGTTCGTGTCCCAGATGTTGTAGCCGGTCGCCAGGATCAGCGTGTCGATCGGCGTCCGGGTGCCGTCGCCGGTCACGATCGAATCGGCTTCGATGCGCTCGATCGGCGTCGTCTCGAGCGTCACGTTCGGCCGGTTGAACGTCGGGTAGTACGTGTTCGAGAACGTCGGCCGCTTGCAGCCGAAGTCGTAGTCCGGCGTGAGCTTGCGGCGCAGCTCAGGGTCGCGGACCTGCCGGCGCAGGTGCGCCTTCGCCAGCCGCGCCGCGCCGCTGTTCAGCAGCCGTGCCTGCCGGAAGTGCAGGACGGCGCTCACCATCAGCACCTCGAGCGCGCTGCTGTTTGCCACCCGTGCGGCCCGCTGGGTCAGCGGCAGCCGGGCGAACACCTGCTGCACCGCCTTCGGGATGTCGCCGTCGACCTTGGGCGTCACCCAGATCGGCGTGCGCTGGTAGACGGTCAGGTGGTCCAGCCGCCGGGCGATCTCCGGGATGAGCTGGACGGCGGTCGCGCCGGTGCCGATCACCGCGGCGCGCTTGCCGTCGAGGTCGTAGCCGTCGTCCCAGGCCGCGGTGTGAATGATCTTGCCGGCGAACGAGTCGATGCCGGGGATGTCCGGGCGATGCGGCTGGGACAGGAACCCGGTCGCGGTGAGCAGGTATGTGGCGTGCAGCGAGTCCCCGTCGGCCGTGCGGACCGTCCAGTGCTCGGCGCCGGCGTCCCAGTGGGCACTGGCCACGGCCGTGTCGAAGCGCATCCGCCGGCGCAGGTCGTACTTGTCCGCGACGTGCTCGGCGTAGCGCTTGAGCTCGGCACCGGGCGCGAACATCCGCGACCAGTACGGGTTCGGCTCGAACGAGTACGAGTAGGTGACGGAGGCGATGTCGACCGCGAGCCCGGG
>JAVHVB010000053.1:0-4947 GCA_032160775.1 Pseudonocardiales bacterium
GGTGGCCTACCGGCGCGACGCCGCCGATGCGCTGACCGGTGTGCGTATGGACGAACTCCGGGTCCGCGCGGTTGAGCTTCGCCGTGCCGAGCAGTGCCGCCACCTTCGCGGTGTCGACGCGGTGCGCGCCGCTGGTGAGGACGAGGACGGGCTCGCCCTCGGCGGTCGCGAACACCAGCGAGTTCGCGATCGCGCCGACCTGCACCCCGATCTGTTCGGCTGCCGCGACAGCCGTGGGGGCCGGGTCGGCGAGGATGCGGACCCGGCCCGGAACGCCGGCCCGCTCGAGGACCTCGTCCACGGCGACACAGTTGCGGTGCACGTGACCGAACCTAACCGACGGCGCACCCCGATACATTTCTGCGCCGTTAGGTTTGCCCAGTGCCCCGCCGAACCGGACTCGCCCTTGGGCTGCTGCTGGGCAGCGCGTTGGACGCTGCTGTGCCGGATCCGCGCCGCGGCCACCCGGTGGCCGGCTTCGGTGCGGCAGCAGGCGCGCTCGAGCGGCGGATGTGGAAGGACTCGCGGCCGCGCGGCACCGCCTACGCCGGAGTGTGCGTCGGCGCGACCGTGCTCGCGGCGCGGCCGCTGGAGCGACTGCGCGGGCCGGGGCGGGTCGCCGCCGTTGCCGCAGCGACCTGGGTGGTGCTCGGGTCGCGTTCGCTGCGCAGCGAGGCGGTGGCCGTCGGCGACCGGTTGACGGCGGGTGATCTTGCCGGTGCCCGGCGCCGGGTGACCCACCTGGTCGGCCGGGACCCGTCGGTGCTGGACGAGCCGGGCGTCGCGCGCGCAGTGGTCGAGTCCGTCGCCGAGAACACCTGCGACGCGGTCGTGGCGCCGCTGTTCTGGGGCGCGGTGGCAGGCGTGCCCGGGCTGCTCGGCTACCGCGCGGTGAACACCCTGGACGCCATGGTGGGACATCGCTCGCCGCGCCACGGGCGATTCGGCTGGGCGGCCGCCCGGCTCGACGACCTGGCCAACGTCGTGCCCGCGCGGCTGACGGCGGGCCTCGTCGCGCTGGCCGCGCCAGCCGTCGGCGGCGACGCGCGCGGCGCGCTGCGAGTGGCCGCCCGCGACGGGCGCAACCATCCCAGCCCGAACTCCGGGGTGAGCGAAGCCGCCTTCGCCGGCGCGCTCGGCCTGCGCCTGGGCGGTCGCAACGCCTACCGGAACAGGGTCGAGCACCGGCCGGAACTCGGCGACGGGACGGCACCGACGGTCGCCGACATCGGCCGGGCGAACCGGCTGTGCGCGGGTGTGACCCTCGCCGCAGCGGCCACCGCTGCGCTTCTCGCCCGCAGGTGATGCCGGCGCCGCACTGCTAGGGTCTGTCTCGTTCCGGGAGAGGTCCCGGAACGGCGCAGGTCCAGCGAAGACCGGTGAGAATCCGGCGCTGTCCCGCAACGGTACTGCTCCCCGAACGCGTCTCGTGGGGAACGAGCCCGGACGCCTGCTCTGCGCCGACGAAACCTGTCCTCGGAGGAAGGGCGGTTCGTTCGACCCCGTCCTCGTAGAACGAGGCGAGGGTCGCAGCGGGCGCACTTCGTCCTCCGCGAACGATGGAGGATGACATGCTCAAGAACTCAAGGCTGGCAGTGGCGCTCGCCACCGCCGGCATCGCGGTGTCAGCCGCACTCGCCGGCTGTTCCAGTTCCGGCGGCAACGGCGCCGGCCCGTCGACGGTGGTCACGTCCGGCGGACACTCCGCCGCTGCGTTCCCGGTGACCATCGACGCCGCCAACGGCTCGGTGACCCTCGATCGGCAGCCCAGTGCGATCGTGTCGCTCTCGCCGACGGCCACCGAGATGCTGTTCGCGATCGGGGCCGGCGACCAGGTGAAGGCGGTCGACAAGAACTCCGACTACCCGGCCGAGGCACCGAAGACCGATCTCGACGCCTACCAGCTCAACGCCGAGGCGGTCGCCGGATACCGGCCCGACCTGATCATCTCCGCCGGGCTCACTCCGGCGCAGATGAAGCAGCTCACTGCCCTGCACATCCCGGTGCTCGATGAGCCGGCGGCGCAGAATCTGGACGGGACGTATGACCAGCTCGCGCAACTCGGGCAGGCGACCGGTCACGAGGACGAGGCGGCGGCAGAGGTGACGGACCTGAAGGCGCAGATCGCGCAGGTGACCAAGACCGTCGCGGCGTCCGGGCCGCACTCCTACTACTACGAACTCGATCAGACGTACTACTCGGTCACCTCGACGGGGACGTTCATCGGCCAGGTGCTCGCGACGCTCGGGCTGCACAGCATCGCCGACGCGGCCAAGGGCGCGGCGGCGAGCGGGGGCTACCCGCAGCTGAGCCAGGAGTACATCCTGAACTCCGATCCGGACTACGTGTTTCTCGCCGACACGAAGTGCTGCAAGCAGACCCCGGAGTCCGTCGCGAAGCGGCCGGGCTGGCCGAAGATGTCCGCCGTGCAGGACGGCCGCATCGTCGCGCTCGACGACGACATCGCCTCCCGGTGGGGCCCGCGCATCGTCGACCTGATGAAGACCGTCGCGCAGGCGATCCAGGAGCACCCGACGGCATGACCAGCCGCGCAGCTGCGACCGCGGTGCCGAGGGCGCGCCGCGGTTCGCACCCTGCGCGGATCCCGGTCACCGTCTCGGCCGCGCTGCTGCTCGGCGCGATGGTGTTGGCCGTGGCGATCGGGCCGGTGCGTGAACCGCTGGGCTCCGTCGTCGGTACCGTGCTGGCCCACCTGCCGCTGATCGGCTACCACACCAGCACGACGCCGCTGGATCAGGCGATCGTGTGGGACCTGCGGCTGCCCCGGGTCGCCCTCGCCGCCCTCGTCGGCGCGATGCTCTCCGCCGGCGGCGCGTCCTATCAGGGTGTCTTCCGGAACTCGCTCGCCGACCCGTACCTGCTCGGTGCGGCGGCCGGTGCCGGCCTGGGCGCCACGATCGCGATCGTCGCGGGCGGGCGCGGGTCGCTGGTGCTGCCGGCCGCGGCATTCGCCGGCGCCGTCGTCGCGGTGACGATGACCTACGTTGTGGCCGCCGCCGGCGCCGGCCGCTCCGCGGGGTACGCGATCGTCGTCGCCGGCATCGCGGTCACCGGCATGTTCACCGCAGTGCAGACCTATCTGCAGCAGCAGAACACCGACGAGATCCGGCAGATCTACAACTGGCTGCTCGGCAGCTTCTCGGTGGCGACCTGGGCCGACGTCCGGCTGGTGCTGCCCTATCTCGCGGTGAGCGCCGGCGTCCTGCTTGCGCACCGGCGGATCCTCGACGTGCTGCGCGTCGGGCCGGACGAGGCGGGCGCACTCGGCATCCACCCAGAGCGGACCCGGTTGATCATCGTCGGCGCGGCGACGCTCGGCACCGCCGCCGCCGTGTCGGTCAGCGGCTTGATCGGCTTCGTCGGGGTGATCGTGCCGCACGCGGTGCGGCTGCTCGCCGGCGCGAGCTATCGCATCGTGCTTCCGGTGTCCATGCTCGGCGGCGCGGCGTTCATGGTGCTCGCCGACCTGCTGGCCCGCACGGTCCAGTCGCCGACAGAGCTGCCGATCGGCGTCGTCACCGCCGCCATAGGGGCGCCGTTCTTCCTGTTCGTCCTCCGCTCGCGGCGCACCCGGCAAGGCGTCCTATGACCGCGAAGGTCCTGCTCGAACGGGTATCGGTGCGCTACGGCGGATCGGTCGCCGTGCACGAGGTCAGCGAATCGGCCGAGCCGGGGGAGTGGGTCGGCCTGATCGGACCGAACGGCGCCGGCAAGTCGAGCCTGCTGCGGGCCATCGCCCACCTCGTCCCGCACGAGGGCGTGGTGACGGTGGACAGCGAGCCGACGGCGCGGTTGTCCCGCCGCCGGCGTGCGCAACTGCTCGCCTACGTGCCACAGCAGCCGGAACTGCCGGCCGGCATGGCGGTACTCGAGTACGCGATGCTCGGTCGCACGCCGCACATCGGGTACTTCGGCGTCGAGTCCGAGGCCGACCGGGCGATGTGCACCGACATCCTCGAGCGGCTCGATCTCGCGTCGCTGGCCGACCGCGCCCTGTCGACGCTGTCCGGCGGTGAGCTGCAGCGCGTGGTGCTGGCCCGCGCGCTCGCCCAGGACGCGCCGGTGCTGCTGCTCGACGAACCGACCAGCGCGCTCGATCTGGGCCGGCGGGTGGATGCGCTCGAACTCGTCGACGAGCTGCGTCGCGAGCGCGGGCTGACCGTGCTGAGCGCGATGCACGACCTCACCCTGGCCGCGCAGTTCGCCGACCGGCTGATCCTGCTCGCCGACGGCCGGATCGTCGCCGCCGGCGCCCCTGTCGACGTGCTGGACGAGGAGGTGCTCGGCGCCTGCTTCGGCGGCCGGGTGCGGGTGATCGTCGACGACGACGGCGATCTGCTCGTGGTGCCGCAGCGGACCCGGACGCGGTCGGGCAAGGTGGGGTGATGTTCATCCCCGCGCTACGCCACGTCCGCACCGAGGACGGCGCCCGGCTGCCGATGCTGGCCTGGCGCTTTCCGGAGCCGATGACGGTCGCGTCGACGGCGGCGGTGGGCGGCGGGGTCGGCAGCCGGCGCTGGGTGATCAACGCCCAGGTCGGCAACGGCTACCTGCGCCGCGACCAGGCGAAACACGCGAAGGAGCTGGCCCGGGTCGCCGGCTTGGACGGCACCGGCGTCGTCATGTTCACCGCCGCCGATGTGCGCCGCGTCCGGCTCGGTGTCGACGGCGGTGTGCAGGCAGAGGCGACCGTCGGGCTGACCCACCCGACGTGGGCGGCCGACGTCGACGGCGTGCACAACGGCGAGCCGGGCACGATCAACATCGTCGTGTTCGTTCCGGTGCGGCTGGCGCCGGGGGCCTTGCTCAACGCGCTGACCACCGCGACCGAGGCGAAGGTGCAGGCAATGCACGAGGCTGGCGTGCCGGGTACCGGGACCGCCTCGGACGCGATCGCAGTGGCCTGCCCGGCGGCCGGCGACGTCG
>JAVHVB010000054.1:0-2546 GCA_032160775.1 Pseudonocardiales bacterium
ACGACTGGCAACGTGGTCGACCTGATGTCCGCCCTGCGGGCCTCGGTCGAGGCCGCCAAGCAGGGCCGCGGCGCCGCGTCCGCGCCGCCGGCCGGGAAGGCGGCCCCGAAGAAGGCCGCGGCCAAGAAGTCCGCGGCCAAGAAGTCCGCGGCCAAGGAGGGCGCGGCCAAGGAGGGCGCGGCCAAGAAGTCCGCGGCCAAGGCGACCGCGGCCAAGAAGGCGCCGGCCAAGAAGACCGCGGCCAAGACGACTGCGGCCAAGAAGGCGCCGGCCAAGAAGACCGCTGCCCGCAAGACGGCCTGAGGCCGGCTCGGCGATGCCACGACCGCCCGCCCGCGAGGCGCAGCCTGCCCGGCTGTCCGACGCGCCGCTCGCCCCGCTCGACGAAACGGTGCACATCTGGCCGGGCCGGCACGTCGAGGTCGGCCGGGTGCGCGTCCATGTGCGGACCACGCCCAGCGAGCGCCCCGACGCGCCGCCGATGCTCTGCGTCCACGGCCTCGGCGGATCCGCGCACAACTGGACCGACTTCGCCGGCGTCCTGCGCAACCATTTCGCCGTCGAGGCTCTCGACCTGCCCGGACACGGGCGATCCGGGCCGGCGTACCGCAACGACTACTCGCTCGACGCGCACGCCGGAACCGTCATCCGCTACCTCGAGCAGAGCGGCCGCGGGCCGGTGCACCTGGTGGCGAACTCGATGGGCGGCGCGGTGAGCGTGCGGGTCGCCGCCCAGCGCCCGGACCTCGTCCAGACGCTCACGCTGATCTCGCCAGCGCTGCCCGACAACCGGGTGCGGGCCTTCCCGCTGCGCGCCGACCCGCGCGCCGCCTTCGTCGTCGTCCCCGGCCTCGGCGAGGGCATCCTGCGGCTCTACAGCCGGCGCTACACCCCCGCCCAGCGGGTCAAGGGCACGATCAAGATGTGCTTCGCCGACCCTTCGCGGTACCCGGCGGAACGGCTGCGGGAGGCCATCGCCGAGAACGCCGCACGCGCGGAGTTGCCCTGGACGGCCGCCGCCGTGGCGCGCTCGACCCGCGGCCTCGCCGCGGCACAGTTCCTCAAGGCGCGAGTGGGGTGGTCCACGCTGCGCACCCTGGCGATGCCGACGCTCGTCGTCTGGGGCGATGCCGACCGGCTCGTGGCGCCGGATCTCGCGCCCTATGTCGCTGCCGCCATCCCCGGCGCCCGACTGCTGGAACTGCCCGACGTCGGGCACACCGCGATGATGGAGGTACCCGAGTGCACGGCCCGCGCCGTACTCGGTCTCACCGAGGACGCGGCCGCCATCCGAAGCTGAGTCGCCGGTACGGCTGCCGGGCACCCGGCGCTCGATATGGGACGCTGGACCGGTGTCGTCCACCGGTGACCCGCGGCACCGCGGCGCGGTCATGACCCGAGAGCGGCCCGACGACGACGTCGCCCGGGCCCGCCGCGCAGTGCAGTCGGCGGGCGTGACGTACGGGCCGCGCACCTCGCGCCGCACCCTCGCCGATTCCTGGCAGGACTTCTCGCACCGCTACGGCTGGCGCGCCTATGCGCTGCCGATCCTGTTCGTCATCACCATCGCCGCGCTGCTCACCACCACCGATGTGGCCGGCAAGGTGACGGGCAGATCCGCGCACCGCGACGGCAACGACAACAACGCCGCAGGGCCGCCGGTCGCGTCCTCGAGCATGACGCTCAAAGAGGACGCGCCGAAGGGCGACGTCAACAACTCGGTGCTCGCCGCTGCGGCGTTGCCGCCCGGCCCGGCGTACGCGAAACACGGCGACGGCACGTTCCGGGTCCTCGCCGGCAGCTCGCCCGCGGTGGGCAGCGGTCAGGTGTACCGGTACTCGATCGACGTCGAGAACGGCATCTCCGGAATCGACCTGCCCGCCTTCGAGAGGCTCGTCGTCACGACGTTGTCCGATCCGCACAGCTGGACCGGTCACGGCGTCGCGCTGCAGCGGGTGGACAGCGGGCAGATCGACTTCCACGTCACGCTGACCTCGGCGATGACCGTCCGGCAGATCTGCGGGTATTCGGTGCACGTCGAGACGTCCTGCTACATGCCGGCCGGGGTGTGGCCGGAGAACCGAGTCGTGCTGAATGACGCGCGCTTCGTGCGTGGCGCCACCGCCTATGTGGGCGACCGCGACACCTACCGGACCTACATGGTCAATCACGAGGTCGGGCACGCGATCGGCCACCAGCATGCCCACCAGTGCCTGCCGGGCGGACTCGCGCCGGTGATGATGCAGCAGACCTTCGGCCTGCGTTCGGCGGCGACGGGGGACCTGTGCGAGGCGAACCCGTGGCCGTACCCGCCGGGCGCCAAAGGCGCGCCCGGGGCCGAACAGCAGGACACCCCACAGAACGACGAGTACGGATTGGGCGACTGACCCCGTCGCCGCGCCGCCTGGGACACTAGGGCGAGGGAATGCGACATCTGTTGGTGTCGTTGTCCCGGAAGCTGCCGTCAGAACCGGATGAACCTGAGGAAAGTCGTGTCTTTGCCGCCGCTCGTCTCGCCCGCCGCGTCGTTGACGACCGAAGAGGTC
>JAVHVB010000055.1:0-11694 GCA_032160775.1 Pseudonocardiales bacterium
CGCCACCAACTCCCCGGCGACGACCACCCGGTCGCCGCCACGCAGCGCCACGACGTCGTCCATGTCGTTGCCCGAGGCCGGGTAGATGTGCACGACGCCCTCGCACCGCACGTCCACGCCGCGTGCTCGATCGTCTCGGCCCGCTAAGCGGACGTGAGTGGTCACGCCGGTTGTCATTGCTGGGCCTCCCGGAACCGGGCCGCCGTCGCCTGCCGGGCCACCAGCCAGGACACCGCGACGGCGGTCAGCGCGAACACGACGGCCAAACCACCGATCAGCACTCCGACCAACCCCCAGGGCAGATCGTGGTCGATCGGCGGACCGACGTCGTCGATCACGAAGAACGGCGTGCTGGGCAACGCGAGCGCCGACCCGGCGAGCCCGGCGCCGACGCCGATCACCACGCCGAGACCGAGCAACAGCGCCTGCTCGACGGCCAGCGACCGGCGGAGTGCCCGGCCCGGGACGCCGGCCGCCTCGAGCGATGCGATCTCGTAGGCTCGCCGCCGAGCGGTCGTGATGCCGGCGAGCAGCGCCGCACCGACCGCGAGCAGGACGGCGGTGCCGGCCGCAACGAGGAACAGCTCGTCGGCGAACGCCGGTCCGGTGTGGTCGAGCGCCGTGCGGAAAGTCTTCGCGTGCACCACGCCGGTGACGACGACGCCCTGCTCGGCCAGCCGGGCGCGCATGTCCGACGGCGCGTCGGGCGACAACCACACCTGGAACTCGGACTGCCCGCCCGGGCCGCTGACCATCTCGTTGAGCGCCGCGCCGTAGTCGACCATCACGCCGTAGCGATCGAGTTGCGGCACGGTCGCCGCCTCGACCAAGCCGTCGATCGGCTGGGAGTGGCTGTCGACGCCGAATGACGCCGCATCGTGGGCTGACGCGCCGCGGTAGACCGACGCGGTGCCGGACGCGAGGACGCCGGGCAGGTGCAGCGGCATGTCCTTCGACGTCAGCCCGGGCCAGTCGCCGCCGACCGACGACTGCCCGAGCAGCACCTGCAGGCCGGCAGTCGCGGTCGCCAGGTCGACCCGGCCGACCTCGTCGTCGAACCACCGCGCCGGATCGTCGAAGCCGTCGATCGGCTGCCAGGTCCCGTCCTGGCCGGCCGAGGCCCCGATCGTGGCCCGGACCTCCTTCGGTGGGGAGGTCTGCACCCGCGCGACAGTGCGCGGTTCGATCCGCAACCCGGTGATCCGGCACTGCTGCGCGCACCCCGGCCCGACCGCAACCAGGTAGGTACCCGAGTCACCGGAGAGGTGCACCGGGTACGCACGTCGCAGGTGCGCCGCGTTCGTGACGTACAGGGTCAGATCCAGCGGGACCGGCGGGGCTTTGGTGACGTCCACCTCCAAGCGGACCTCTTCACCGGCGAAGGTGATCGACGGTGACCCTGCGCCGATCGTGCGGAGCAGGTCCGGCAGCGGCGTGGCCGAGTAGTTGTCCCGCCATGTCGCGACGCCCTCGAAGCGCGCTGTGTCGACGGCGAGCAGTGGTGTCGACGCGCCGCCCTGGACGTGGACCGCGGCCATCGACTGGCCGCTCGGGTCGGCGCGATCGACGGCGGTGCGCAGGTCGAGGACGTTCTTGCCCGGCTGCACGTTCAACACCGTCGCCGCCCCGGCTTCATTGAGGGCGCGCAGGCTCCGGTTGGAATCGGCGACCGACCAGTTGATCAGTGCGAAGGTCGCGAGTGAGAGCGCGATCCCGATCGGCAACAGCACGCGCGCGCCGGCGGGCCGGCGCACGATCTGGCGCACCGCGAGGAACGCGGCCACCCGCGGCGAGTCCCGTGTCCAGCGCATGGCAGCGCGACCGGCGAACGGGAGGAGGCGCAGCGCGACGATCGCCGCCGCGACGCCCAACAGCACCGGCGCGAGTGCCGACAGCGGACTGGTCTTGCCGGAGTCGAGGACGCCCCCGATGATCAACTGCACCAGCCCGGCGACGGCCAGGGTCACGGTGGCCGCGTCGGCCAGGGCGAGCCCGAGGGATGAACCGGAGCTGTCCGTCCCGCGGCGGAGCAGATCACCGACCGGCGCCCGCACGATCCGGCGCGCGGCCGCAAGCGCAGCGAGCATGGCGGCGAAGGCCGCCACGCCGATCACCACGGCGGCGGACAGCGGGAACACCACGTCGACGTGCCGGCCGAGCAGATGATCGGCGACGACCCGGACCACCAGCCAGGCCAGCAATGCGGCCACCGGCGTCGCGAGAAGGATGAGGACGACCGGCTGCAGCACGCCCTGCAGCAGGATGCTCAGCGGACGCCGGCCGCGCAGCTTCGCCAGCGCGACCTCGGGGCCGAGCGCGGCCGTGGTCCCGGCCACCACGGCGTAGAGCACGAACATCGCCAGCAGCACGAGTTGCACGGTGGGCATGATGATCAGCGTCTGGGCCAGCGACATCTCGTGTTGCATACCGTCCAGCACGTCCGGCAGCCCGCTGCCCACCACGATCGCGGGGAGGCCGCCGCGGCCGGCCGACGCCTCCGCGCCGGCGGCGACCACCGCGTTGACGTGATCTCTGATGGGCGTGACGTCCTCGACCGTGACTGCATCGGTGACCAGCCGGACGTCGGCCACCACGGTCTGCGCGACGTCCTTGAGGTGGGTCGACAGCAGCACGTGGCTGACGAAGAACGAGTCGATGCGAGGTAGCTGGCTGTCGAAGGCCGACGGCGTCTGGTTGAAGTAGTTCCACGCGGCCCAGAACGGCCCGCCCAGCGCGACCGGGTCGATGATGCCGACGACGTGCACGCGCAATCCGCGGGTAGCGCCGGCTGGGACGACCGCCACCGTGTCGCCGACGGCGATGCCCTGCTCGCGAGCGGTCCGGCTGCTGACGACGGTCGAGGTACTTTCGTCGTCGCCGTCGGTCAGGCAGCGCCCGGCGGTGACGCGGACGTGCGCGCACAGGTCGTCGATTGCTGCGAGCTGCGTCGCGTACTGCACCCGGTTGGTGAAGACGACCTGCGCCTCTTCCGAGTACACCGGCGCGGCGAACCAGCGCGAGTCGGCGGCCTGCTCGGCGACTTGCCGGACGCTGCCGATCCAATTGACGTCCGGATAGCCGGGCAGCGTGGTCCGGGTGATCGAGACGTCGCGCGTCGTCTGCGCCGCCTCGAGCAGCCGCTCGGAGAGGACGGTCTGGTCGACGGTGCGCAGGTAGATCGGCCCGATCGCCGCGGCGAGCACGCCGAACAGCGCCACCCCGAACACCGTCGCCGAGACGCCGGCCCGCCAGGCGAGTGCGCGCAGGGCGAGCCGAATGACGAGCACACGCGATCTTGTTCGCCGCCGGCTCGGCGCGGCAAGGGCAGGCGGTTACAGGGGGCTAACGATTCGCCGTAGGCGCGAGGCGCTGCCAGGGCCGCAGCTGCTCCAGTTGCGCGGCGACGGACAGCAGACGCGTCTCGTTGCCCGGCGGCGCGACGAGCTGGACGGCGAGGGGCAGACCGTGCGGATCCAGACCGGCCGGCACCGACATCGCCGGCCAGCCGGCCAGGTTCCACAGCGCGGCGTACGGGGCATAGCGGGCATTGCGGATCAGGTTGTTCAGCCAGCCGCGCTGCGACCAGGCCGCGGCGGCGATTGGCGGGTGCGCCAAGGCCGGCGTGACCAACACGTCGTGGTCGACGAAGAAGCGGCCGGCTCGGGCCTGCCAGCGCAGCCGTCCCTTCGCTCGTGGCAGCCCCAGCCGCATCAGCGCCCGGCCGGCCGCCGCGTGCCGTCGCACCGCCGTTCCGAGTTGGTTACGGTCGGTCAGCGTCCGCGCGTCCAGTTCGGCGCCGGCGAACCAGCGCACCATCGCCGACAGCAGCGCGGCCTGCCCATACGGGGCCTGGACGTCGCTGACCTGATGACCTGCGCCGCGCAGCAGGTCGCCGGCCGTCCTGGCCGCTTGTTTCCAGTGCTTGTCGAGGCCGGAGAACGCGACCGGTGAGCCGATCGCCACGGCCACTCGTAGCTCGGCGGACGGCTCGACGACGGCCAGTTCGGGTCGGTCGGCCAGCACGCTCAGCATGAGCGCGACATCGGCGACGGTCGTTGCGAGCGCGCCGTTCTCGGCCATGTCGAACCAGGACCCGTTGCCCAGGTCCGCCGGCACGACGCCCAGCCCGGGCTTGATGCCGACGAGACCGCAGCACGCGGCCGGGATGCGGATCGAGCCCATTCCGTCGTTGCCGTGCGCGATCGGCACCGTGCCGACCGCGACCGCGGCCGCGGATCCGCCGGACGAGCCGCCCGGCGTGCGGTCCGGGTCCCACGGGTTACGGGTGATGCCGAACGCCGAGTCGGTGGCGCCGTACACGCAGAGTTCAGGCACCCGGGTCAGCGCGACGACGACCGCGCCGGCGTTGCGCAGCCGGCGCACGATCTCGTGGTCGGTGTGTTGCGGGCTCGGGTCCGAACCCTTCGAGCCGTCGCGCATGGGTTCGCCGGCGACCGGCAGGTTGTCCTTGATGACGAGCGGGACGCCCGCCAGCGGCAGGTCTGCGCGGTCGGGTCGCGCGTCGACGGCGTCGGCCTCCCGGAGCGCGGCGAAGGTGCGCACCTCCTGGAAGGCGTTGATCCGCGGGTCGACGTCCTCGATCCGGCGCAGCGCGTCCTGCGTCGCCTGCCGCGCGGTGAGCCGGCCGGCGCGCACGGCGGCGGCGATGTCCACTGCGGTCTGCATGCTCGGACGGTAGCGGTTCAGCAACCGTCGCCGCCGGGGACCGGCGCCGTGTCACCCGGCCCTCCGGATCGTGCGCGGGCAAGCAGCGCAGCGACGTCCGCGCCGAACGGCGCGGAGTACGACGTGGCCGGTGTGCAGCCGCCCTGGTGCAGGCCGCCGGTCACGCCGACGATCCGGCCGCCGTGCAGCCACGGGCCGCCGCTGACCCCGTCGACGTAGCCGCCGCAGTCGAAGCTCGGGTAACCGTGCGTGTAGTAGATCTGCGTTGTGCAGGTGATCGGCGTGCCGCCCGACCCGGCCGGGTACCCGTCGACCGTCACCCGCGCGCCCTCGCGGGCAGCCGTGCCGAGGGGCGGGGCCGGGCCGGTGACGTCCTCCACCTCGCGACCGCCGCGGGCGCCCAGCACCAGGATCGCGACATCGTGGCGGGGATCCCGGTCACGCAGCCATGCGGGATCGAGATAGACGCGGCGTACCGACCAGGCCCCGTACGGGATCTCCCGGCCCGAGTAGCCGGGCACGAACTCGATGCCCGCACCTGTTCCGTACACGCAGTGCGCCGCGGTGATGGCGAGATCGTGGCCGGGACTGTGGACGACGGCCGCCGAGCAGTAGTGCGGCAGTCCGAGCAGCGGGCCGAGCCCGAACACGCTCAAGAAGAGCGGCCCGACGGTCGGGATCGAGTGGACGTGGTGGGCGTTTGGTGGCGGACCCACCGTCATTCCAGCCGCCGCCGGGGTCGCGGTACACGCGGCGGCCAACGCCGTCAGCAGCACGAGCCGAGTCCGCACGGCATTGAGTGTCAATGCCGGGCGTTCGGTGCGCCAATCGGGCAGCAGGTGCAGTTGACGGTCGGATCGACGGGGCGACTCTCCTCCGGTCGCGCCGCCTCATCGTCGATCAGCAGTGCGGACAGCGCGCCGCCGAGTGCGCACAGTCCGGCGGCGATGAGCACCGCGTGGTGGAAACCCGTGGACAGCAGTGCCGGGTTCTCGTACGCGTGCGGCGTGATGCCGGCCAGCCCGGGCAGCACCGCGACGGCGAGCAGCCCGGCGGCGCGGGCGACGTCGTTGTTCACCGCCGACGCCACGCCGACCTGGTGGGCGGGCGCGGCCGCCAGCACCGTCGCGGTCAGCGGCGCGACCGTGACCGCGAGGCCCAGCCCGAAGACAAGCAGGGCGGGTAGGACGTCGACCGCGTAGGAGGCGTCCGCACCGATCCGGGCGAGCAGCGCCAGCCCGGCCCCGGCGAGGATCGGGCCGACCGTCATCGGCCGGCGCGGGCCGATCCGGCTGGCGAGCCGGCCCATCCGCGCCGACAGCGCGAGCATCACCGCGGTGATCGGCAGCAGCGCCGAGCCGGCGGCCACCGGCGTGAAACCGGACACCCGTTGCAGCTCGACCGGCAGCAGGAACAACGCACCCGACAGCGCCGCGTAGACGACGAAGGTGACGACGTTCGCGCCGGCAAAGATGCGTGACCGGAACAGCGAGAGCGGCATCATCGGGTCCGGACCGCGCGCCTCGACCGCGACGAACGCAGCGAGCAGCACGACGCCGGCGACCAGCGAGGTCGTGAACACCGGGGTCCAGCCGCGCCGCGGCCCTTCGGTCAGCCCGTAGACCACGCCGGCCAAGCCGAGCGCGGCGAGCACCGCGCCGGGCACGTCGAGCCGACCGGCGGCCTGCTCGTTGCGGGTCTCCGGGACGTAGCGGCCCGCCAGCCAGATGACGACCGCCGCGATCGGCACGTTGATGAGGAAGACCAGCCGCCATCCCCACGAACTGGCGCCGACGAGCACGCCGCCGAGCACCGGGCCGATCGCGGTCGCGACGCCGCCCAGACCGGACCACGCACCGACCGCAGGCGCGCGGTCCTCGCGGCGGAACACCGCTTCGAGGATCGCCAGGGAGCCCGGCGTCAGCAGCGCGGCGCCGACGCCCTGCAACGCCCGCATCGCGATGAGCAGACCGACCGTGGGCGCCGCCGCGCAGCCGAGCGACGCGACGGTGAACCAGATGACGCCGATGACGAACACGCGGCGCCGGCCGAGCCGGTCGCCGAGCGAACCGCCGAGCAGCAACAGGCCGGCGAGGGTGAGCGTGTAGGCGTTGATCGTCCACTGCAGGGCGGTCAGCCCGGCGTCCAGGTCGGCGCCGATGCGCGGTAGCGCGACATTGACGACAGTTCCGTCGAGCGAGGCGAGCCCGCTGCCCAGAATCGTCGCCGTGAGCACGGCGCGACCCTGGGTCGAGCGGAGTACGAGCCCCGGTTCGCTCGTCTCGATCGCCACGCCGAAACGCTACGCCGTCACAATGGCACCGTGTCCCGGTTCGAGCAGGTACGGCACCGCCCGCCCACGCCGCTGGCCGGAGCGCGCGAGCTGGTCGTCGCGTGCGCGCCGCTGCGCAGCAACGTGAACCTCTCGACGATCGCGCGCACCGCTGGCTGCTGCGGCGTCGAGCGGATGATCGTCTGCGGCAACGCGCGGCTCGACCGGACCATCGCGCGCGACGGCGCGGAGTCGGTGCAGCTCGAGGTGCGCAACTCGCTGGCGCCGGCGCTGCGCCGGTTGCGCGCCGACGGTTACCGGCTCGTCGGGCTCGAGCAGACGACGAACTCGGTGAACCTGCACACCTACGGCTTCGCCCGCCGGACCGCGCTGGTGATCGGCAACGAACGGGCCGGACTGTCCGAGGCCGAGCTCGCCGAGCTGGACGACTGCGTCGAAATCCCGGTGTGGGGGCTCCCGTACAGCTACAACGTGGCAACCGCGACGGCCATGGCGCTCTACGAGTACTGCAAGCAGTACCCCGAATGACCTCCGCACAAGTGGCCTAGTTGATCGCGCCGCGCAGGGCGAGGACATCGAACGCACTGCGCGACGAGCTGAGCCGTTTCGTCCACGACGTGCCCAAGTCTGCGATGCCGGCCGTGTCCAGGTACTCGGCACGGTCCAGCCGCCACCCGGCGTTCGCGTACGCATCGGCCAGCCTCTCGAGCGAGTCCGGTGTCGGCTCCGCGGTGTCGCCCACCTCGGGCACCGGGGGCCGCCACGCGTGCAGGTTCAAGGTCACGAGGAACCGCGCCTCCGGTGCGCAGCGTTCGGTGATGGATCGAAGGACGGTCTGATCCGGCGTCACCAGCGCGCGCAGCAGGCTGCCCCACGGCATGAGCGCGTGAACCTCGGTGATGCCGGTGAGTTCCCGCGGCAGATCCTCGACCGCCGCCCAGACGAAGGCGGCGTTCGGCACGCCGCCCCGTGCGGGCTTCGCGGCGGCGCGCGCGGCCGTGCGCCGCATCTGGTCCGGTCCCGCGTCCAGCCCCAGGACGAGGGTGTCCGGTCGCCGCCGGGCGACCGTGAGGACGTGCTTGCCGTCGCCAGTGCCCAGGTCCAGGACCAGCCCGGCCGGGAACCGGCCACGCAACTCGTGCAGCGCTGCAGCGTCCAGTTCGCTGGTCGACTTACCTACTACCGCCCGCACGCGTCCTAGCCTATGGACGTGCTCCTCGTCGGCTCCGGACATCCGGCGATCCGCGCCACCCACCACAAGACGCTGGAGATCTCGCCGGACGCCGACATCACCGAGCGCGCCACGTGCGTGATCGCGGTGCGTGGTTCGGGGGCCCGGACGCCGGTTGCCGGTGACCTGCGGATCACCGTGCGCGCCGCTGGCGAGTCGTTCACCTTCACCGCGCGGGGTAACTCCTCGTGGCGCCCTGGGGGGCCGGCGGTGATCCGGCGCAGCCCGGTGCGACCGGCGGGCACGTTCGCCACGCACGCGACGGCTGCGGCCGGGGACCTGCCGCGCTCGATCGTGGCCGCGATGCAGCGCCCGGACACGGCCGTGTCGGTCGAGGTCGAGCCGCTGCCCGGCCGGCGCTGCGCAGTGCTGTTCGCAGTCGATGCGGACCGGCCGGACGATGCCCGGCTGCTCGCCGAACTGGCGGCCGCGGACTCGGTCGTCGCCGAGGACGACGCCGCCGCGCGGCTGGCCGGCCTGCCGGTGTCCGGCGCCTCGGTTTCGATCAGCGGCCGGACCCTCGTACTGACCGCCGCTGGGCTGCCGGGCCGGTCAGTCGTCGACGCGCTCGGCTCGGTCGATGTCGAGACGGTCGGCCTGTCGCCCGCGCTCGCCGCTGCGGCGGCCTTCCCGGCGCGCGGTCCGATTGTCCTGGCCGAGGCGGGGGCGGACCCGGTGGCCGCGTTGCGGGACGCGCCGGCCGCAGCCCGGTTGGTCGTCGAGGTGCGGGCCGACGAGGTTATGGGCGTGCTTCGCCGCGCCGCAGAGATCCGGGGTGCGGAGCGCGCCGTGCTCGTCCAGGGCAGCGCCGCGCCGGTGCTCGTCGCCACCGACGTGCCCGTCGACGTGTGGGGCGCCGAGCCGGTGCAGCTGTGCTTCGGGCCGGGCGCCGGGGATGGCGAGCTGGATCCCCGAGTGCAGGCGGCGGTCGGCGCGCTTCTCGACGAGGGTGTGCCGACCCGCGCGGCCGCCCGTGCGCTGGCCGAGCTGACCGGCTGGTCCCGCCGCACCGCCTACGACTACGTGCTCAACCGGCCCGGCCTGATGGAGCAGCCCTGACTCTCGAGCCTCGTCAGACGGCGATCGCGTGGGGGCGGACCTCGCCGAGGGTGGTCGTGGCGTCCAGCCGCTCCGCCAGCGTCGATCGCGCGGCGACGGCGGTGCAGTAGGCCTCGCGCTGCGCCAGCTGACCGCGCGAGGATGCGGCCGGCAGCGCCGCCTCGTCGCCGGCGCCGGTGTGCATCCCGGCCCGCAGCATCGCCAGTGCCTCCGAGCGGAGCTGGGAGACCCGCGACTCGGTGACTCCGAGCTGTGCGGCGATGTCGGCCATCTTGCGTTGGGCGAAGAAGTACTGCTCGACGACGATCCGCAGCCGCTCCGGCAGTTCGGCGACCGCGTCCTTGAGCAGGCCGAGTTGCTCGCGGCGCAGGAGAACGCTCTCCGGGCCGTCGCCGGTGGACGGCAGCAGCTCGGCGGAGTCGTCCGGAGTGAGGCCCTGCAGGCTGAGCACGGCAGCGCGGTGCACGTCTGCCTCGACCGCGTCGAGCTCGGCCATGCTCATGCCCAACGCCTGCGCAACCTCGTGCCGGTCCGGGGTGTGGCCCAGGCGCGCCGCGAGAAGCTGCCGCGTGGACTCGACCTCCCGGGCGCGGGAGCGGACCGCGCGGCTCGCCCAATCCATCGCGCGGAGTTCGTCGGTGAGCGCACCGCGGATGCGGATCGCGGCGAACCGAGCGAACGGAACGCCGCGGGACGGGTCGAAGCCGCGGGCGCTCAGCACGAGTGCGACGGTGCCGGCAGACACCAGGTCGTCGCGGTTCACGTGCGAGGGGATGCGGTGCATCAGTTCGCGGACCAGGTGGCCGACGAGCGGCAGGTGGTCGGTGATGAGAGTCTCGCGAGTCGTCGGCTCGGTACGGGCCGTACGGTCGGCGATGGCGGCGGCAGTCACGGCGGACCTCCAGGGGCCTCGTGCCCGGTCGATCCCGACGACCGGATCCTCGGTTGGTCCCCCGCGGACCGTTGCCGGCTCCTCGTGGAGCCGCACCTCATGTTAGATCGAGGTGAAGTAATCCTGGCACACGGTTACTTCGCGCCACAACGGTTTGTGCCAACATTTTCTAACTCGCATCTCACACACGGACAAATCGGGCAGGGTCTTCAGATTGGCCGCCCGGCGGCCGACTTAACCGACGTGCTGCAGATGGAGCGGGGTGCGCCCATGGCGAGCGAGATCGCCGGATACACCGCGGTGACGGCCGCGTTGTGGCGGCAGCGCGAGGCGATGCAGCGGCTCGCCGGCGCGCTGGCCGGCCGCGGTGCTCTCCCGGATGCGATCGAGGACGTGCGCTTCGGCGAGATCCTCCGGATGGCCGAGACCCAGGAACTGGCCGCCCAGCTCGGGCTGCCCGGCGACGCCGGGCTGACCGAGATCGCGCTCGTCTCCGTGGAGCCCTGGCAGAGCATCCTGCTCGATCACGTCGCAGCGCTGCGCCGGCTCTACACCGAGGTCACCGGCCTCGCGGCGGTGAACGGCCACCGGTTCTGGCAGGAATCGCTGGACGACCTGCTCAGCTGACGCCGCCGGGTCGGCCCTTCGCGGGCCACCGCTCGTCGCGCCAGCTCCCGGACACCCACGGGGTGCGGGAGTGCGAAACCCGCACCTCGCCCGGCGCGGCTGTGATCAGCTGGCCGAAGACCGTCGCGTAGGTGTCCGTCTCGAACGGGTGCGAGACAATCAGCGCGGTGCGGTCGTCGGTCGGCGGGCGCTCGGTGACAACCTCGAGCCACGGCCGGCTCGCGAACTGCGCCGCCAACCGCCCGGCCTTCTCGTCGCCGGCATCGACCCCGCGACTGGTGAACACATGAGTGCCCGGCTCGAGGTCCTGCCGGGTGAGCTGGGCGGCGTCCCAGGTCCACGCCGTGACCCCGTCCGGCGCGGCGAGTACGAGGATGAAGCTCGCCATCGCCTGCACGTCGAGCCGGGCCGGCCAGTCGCGGCCGGCCGCGGCGGCCAACAGCGGCAGCACCCCACGCGAGGGCGTGCCCACGTGCCGTTCGGTGCGGTTCAGGACGAGCGCGGTCGCGCCGGTCGGCACATCGGAGACACACCAGCTGCCGCCCGCCTGCCGGTCGCGGCCACCGATCACCGACGGCTGCTCGGGCCACCACGCGCCGGGGGGATCGAATCCGCGGGACACGAACTCATCCCGGATCGCCAGGATGCGGACGGGCAGCCCGTCGGTCCAGCTGGTGACCACCGTGCACATGGTGTCGACGCTAGCCCGCAGGTCCGCCGACTCGTCGCGTCGACCGCGCCCCGGCGGATGGCGTAGCGTCCGCCCTTCCGACGAGCGGAGACGATCATGCGGGTTGTCGTTCTGGGCGCGGGGTTCGGCGGTCTCGAAGTCACCAGCCGGCTTGCCGAGCGATTCGGGAAACAGGTCGACCTCACGCTGGTCGACTCGTCAGATTCGTTCGTCTT
>JAVHVB010000056.1:0-3671 GCA_032160775.1 Pseudonocardiales bacterium
CCGCGGCCGGAGACGGACAGGCTGCCGCGCTCGTCCTCGCCGGACGGTCCCTTGTAGAGGATCAGCTGGAGACCGAGCGGCGGGCCGACCCGTGGCTCGGCGTTCGCGGCGTGGATCGGGAGCAGGGTGGCCAGCGCGGCCAGTACTGCGAGCGCGATCAGCGATAGGACACGACGCATCTGCCGATGCCTCCCCCGTTAGGCGTGGGGCCAACGTAGCCTCACCGACGGGTAGGTGCCCACTCGTGGTTCGCCGGGTGCAGTGGCGGCAGTGTCCGGAACTGCGGAGGCAGCGGCACCGGGCCGGCGAGCCAGCCCATCGCGGCCATCGCACCGAGCAGCGTCCGGCTCCATTCTGCGCGGGTCACGACGCCGCTCGCGCATCGGCCGAGCCCTCGTGGACGATCTCGAACAGTGCCGGCGTCGTCGTGAACTCGGCCCAGCCCGGGTCGGCGACGCGCTCGCGGAAGCCGGCGTCGTGCGCCCCTGCCCACGCCGCTTCGGACTCCCACTCCACGTAGTTCACGTAGCGGTAGACCGCGTCGTCGGCCAGCGCACGGTGCAGTCGATGGTTGCGGTAGCCGGGCTGGGCCGCCATGTAGACGTTCACACGCTTCCACAGCTCCAGGAACCGCTCGTCGCGGCCGACGGGCACGGTGAACAGGTTGATGAATCGGACGGTCATGTCCTCTCCTCAGAGTTCATTGTTGCACTGGTATGCAATGACTGCACACTGTTATACTTTCTTCGTGGCATCCCGTCAAGCGTCTTCAGCAACCCGCTCCCCGGCCGGCTCGCCCGGCCGGGTCGCCCAGCGCCGGCGCACCCGCGAGGCGATCCTCGCGGCGACGAAGCGGCTGCTGACGGCCGGGCACGATCCGTCGATCGACGAAATTGCGGCCGAGGCCGACGTGTCGCGGCGCACCATCTACATGTACTTCCCGACCCTCGATCAACTGGTGGCCGACGCTACCTCCGGCCTGCTCAGCGAGCGCACGATCGACCCGCTGCTCGATTCGGCCAAGTTCAGCAGCGATCCGCTGGAGCGGGTCGACCAGTTCGCCGTGTCGCTGCTCGAGATCGCGCCCGAGGCGCTGCCGCTCGGCCGGCGGATCCTCCGGCTGACCGTCGACAGCGAGCCCGTTCCGGACGCGCCGCGCCGCGGCTACCGGCGCACCGACTGGATCGCCCGGGTGCTCGAGCCACTGCGCGCGCAATTGACCGACGAGCAGTACGAGCGGCTCGCGTCGGCACTGTCGGTCGTGCTCGGCTGGGAGGCGATGATCGTGCTCCAGGACGTCCGCGGGCTCGACGCCGCGGGCGAGGAGCGGGTGCTGCGGTGGGCCGCACAGGCGCTGGTCGGCGCGATGCTCGCCGAGGCCGAGCGCAGCTGACACGCCCTCGTCCACAGGCTGCGCGAATGCGTCGGCGCGGACCGCGATGATGGGCCGGAGCTATTCGAAAGGTGTCCAAGAGTGAGTGACGACCGGTACCTCACCAAGCTTGCCGCGCTGCTGCGGCAGGCCGAGTCGACCGACAACCAGAACGAGGCCGAGGCCTTCATGGCGGCCGCCCAGCGGCTGGCGACAGCGACCTCCATCGACCTCGCGGTGGCGCGGGCGCACGCGGCCCGGCGCGAACGGCGGGCCACCCCGTTGGCGAAGCGCATCGAGATCGGTCCGCCGGGCAAGCGGGCGCTGCGCACCTATGTCCAACTGTTCCTCTCCATCGCCCGGGCGAACGAGCTCACCTGCGACCTCGCCGGCAACTCCACCTACGTCATCGCCTACGGCTTCGCCACCGACATCGAGGTGTGCGAGGCGCTCTACGCCTCGCTGGTGGTGCAGATGGTGCGGGCGTCCGACGCGTACCTGCGGTCCGGGCGGTACCGCGCGGAGCTGCAACTGGTCGAGGAACGCGGTCCGGACGGCCGGTGGCGGGTGGTGCGCAAGCCGGTGCACGGCAGCACCGCGCGGATCAGTTTCCAGACCGCGTTCGCCGCACGGATCGGCGAGCGGCTGGGCGCCGAACGGGAAGAGACGACCACTGCGGTGCTCGCCGCCGCACCCGACCCGGCAGACGGCGGGGCGAGCACCGCGCTCGTGTTGAAGGAGAAGGCGCTCGAGGTCGCCGACTTCTACCAGCAGACGTCCACGGCGCGCGGTCACTGGCGCGGCTGGGCCAGTTCGGGGCGGGTCTCCACGGCGGCGCAGCGAGCCGGCCGGCGCGCGGCAGACGCCGCACGCACCACGCCGGCGCGCGAGCTGCCGGGCGTACGCCGCGCGATCCCGTCGTGACCCGGGCAGATCCGCAGCGCTCGCAGGTGTACGCGGCCGAGGGCGTCGTCGCCTCGATGATCGACCGGCGCGCGGACTTCCCGGTCGTCCAGCTGTTCGGTTCGCAGATCATCGTTCCGGACGACCGCAAGTTCGGGGACGTCGCGTCGGTGCAGCGCTACGTCGAAGCCGTCCTGGGCCTCGACTGGGTGCACCGCCTCGCCCCCGAGCGCGCCGCTGTCCCGCTCAGGGTGCGCCCACGTGCGGGTGCGACCAAGGCCGAGTACCACGCGAACACGCACACGATCGCGCTGCCGACGCACCGGGTGGGCGGCCGGTGGGCGATGCGCGAGCTGGTCGTGCTGCACGAGATCGCGCACCACCTGAGCCCGGGGGGCGAGCACGGGACGCTGTTCGTCGCGATGTTGGTCGAGCTCGTCGACGGGCTCGTCGGCCCCGAGGCCGGGTTCCTGCTGCGCTCGCAGCTCAGCGCGGGTGCTGCCGGCGCCGAACCACCGGGTACTCGGTAGCCACCCGGCGCGCCGACGAGCGCAGCCGCTTGGCCGCCTGCGTCGCCGGCCGGGTCCGCTCCGCCGCTTCGCGCCGGCGCCGGTCCCGGCCCCGGGCGAAGACGTCCAGGTCGAGTTCCTCGATCACCCTGTCCAGGCCGGCCAGCAGCGATCCGTGCAGCGGCCACATCGCGTTCTCCACCCGTGGATCGACCTGCAGCCGCTCGGTGAGCCGTGCCCGGGAGCGGCGGACGGCGCGCAGCGCGTCGCGCAGCGCGTCGAGCGCTTCGTTCAGCTCGGCGGGTGTCGCGTCACTCTGCGCGCCGGCCCGGACGACGGTGCCGTAGCGCGCGAGGCAACGAGCAAGGTCGCCGAGCACCGCCGCGGTCGCCCGGCGCCGCCCGGCGTCGGCGTCTGCGTCTCCTGCGGCTGCGGCGTCGTCGGCGCGGTCGGCCGGCTCGCCGCCTCCGGAAGGCCGGATCGCCGCGGCCGCGCCGTCGGCGATCGAGCGGAGCACCAGCCGGAGCGCGACGGCACTGTGTTCGAGCGCGTCCAGCCCGCTGCGCAGATCCGGCACCGGGTTCCAGGAGCCTGCGGCGCGCGGGTTGAGCCGGCGGCTCTCCTGCGTCTCGGCGAGCACCCGGTCCACGTGCGCGATGTCGTGCGTGATCTCGCGCTGCTCGCGCAGCCAGGCGTAGGCGGTCTCCCGGCTCACGGATGCGTCGCGGAGGGCGCCGGCGATGCGGTCGAGCAACTCGGCCATCGTCCGGGCGTAGTTCTCGACGGCCTCGCCCGCTGTCCTGGCCCGGGTGCTCGGCGGGATCATCACGTTGAGCAGCAGGCCGACTGCCGCACCGATCAGCGTTTCGGCGACTCGGTCGCTCGCC
>JAVHVB010000057.1:0-4825 GCA_032160775.1 Pseudonocardiales bacterium
CGCGCAGCATCGGGTCGTCGCTCTCCTGCAACTCGCGGCGGACGGCCGGCTGGAAGCCGGCCCGCTGCAGTTCGGCGTCCAGCGTCTCGAAGTCGTAGACGTAGCCGGCGTGGTGCCCGAACTCGCCGATGGGCGTGCGGAGCAGATCGATCGGGTGCTCGATCACCACGCCCAGGGAGCGGTACTCGTCGGCCAGCGGCCCGCTGACCACGGCGGCGTCGCCCTTCAGATACATCTCGACGTGCGTGCGGACGTCCGGCGTCACGAGCCGGATGGTGCCGCCCGGCCGCAGGCAGCGGTACGCCTCGGCGAAGAACACCCGGCCGCCGGCCAGCGGCACGTGCTCGATCATGTTGTCGGCGTAGACGTGGGACAGCGAGCGGTCCTCGAAGATCCACGGCTTGGTGCCGTCCATGTAGTACGGCGTGACCGCGTTGATGTTGACCGCCAGCCAGCCGTCGCGCTTCTTCAGCCCGCCGACCTCGAGCGCTATCGGCCGCGGCGCCTTGCGGACGGCGGCGCGGAATCGCGCGGTGGCCACCGGCCGGTTGACGGTCCGGACGCCCTCTCGCACGACGCGGCGCACTCGCGGGTTCATCGGCACCGGTAAGACCTCATCCCTTGACCCTCATCCGTTGACCCTCATCCGTTGACCCTCATCCGTTTACATAGGCGGGCAGCAGCTCGCGGCACCGGTCGACCAAGTGCTCGGCCCAGCGCTGCGGGGTGTACTGCTTGGCGAGTTCGACACTGCGCCGGCTCATCGCGACCCGGTGCTCCGGGTCGGCGTTGGCCACCCACAGCATCGCCGCGGCGAGCTGGTCCGGCCGGTCGGGCGCGACGACGCGGCCGTTGTAGCCGTCGAGCACGAGCCGCGAGGCGGCGCCGCAGACGCTCGTGCAGATCACCGCCTGCCCGGACGCAGCCGCCTCCTGAACCACGACGCCCCAGGGCTCGAACCGGCTGGGCAGGATCAGGCAGCCGGAGTCGGCCATGACGCCGGGCAGATCCTTGGGTGGGACGAAGCCGCGCAGATCGACGCCTTCGATCGCGCTTAGCTCGGCGTCCATCGGGCCGATCCCGGCGACGACGAGCGGCCACGGATCGGTCGACTTGGCCCGGTAACCGCGGTAGGCCGCGGCCAGGACGTCCACGCCCTTGGTGTCGACCAGCCGGCCGGTGAACAGGAACGAGTCGCGCGGCGGGTCCTGCGGGCCGGTGTGGAACGCGTCCTCGCAGGTGTACAGACCGACGATGATCTCGTGCTGCGCGAACCCGAGCCGGCGAGCGAACGCGGCCTGCTCGTCGCCTGGCATGAAGGCCGCGTCGAAGGCGGGTTGGATGTACACCGGGCGGGTGAGCCGGCCGAGCCACTGCTTCGGCGTGTTCAGCCACTGGTGATCCATGATCACGACGCGCAGCGCCTTGCCGCGCCAGCGCCGCGCCGCCTTCATGTACTCCTTGATGTGCCAGGAGTTGAGCAGGATGACGTCGGGTTGGAACTCCTCCAGCTCGCGCAGCAGCAGGTCCTCGTCAGGGGCGCCGCTCCAGCCGATCGCTTCCAGGCCCTTGGTCAGCTCGGCGTCGTCGAACGGGGCGAGGAACGGCGGGTGGACGAGCGCTTCCTGGTACATCAGCCGCACGTCGTGGCCCTGGGCGGCGAGCGCGTGCATGCCGGACGTCGAGTATCCGGTGATGTACTGCCACGCGAGGTAGATACGCATACTGCGCGAGTTCCTCCGTCTACGCGCTGAGCAGCTCGCGGAAGTATTCGACGGTGCGGTTCAACCCCTGATCGAGGGCCACCGTCGGACTCCAGCCGAGCAACTTCTGCGCTTGGTCGATGTTCGGTTTCCGGCGTACCGGGTCATCGCTGGGCAGTGGCTGATGAATCAGCTCGCCGCCCGACCCGACGATGTCGAGCACCTTGGTAGCGAGCTCGAGCATCGTGAACTCCCCCGGGTTGCCGAGGTTGATCGGGCCGGTGACACCGTCATCGGTGTTCATCAGCGCAATCAGCCCGTCTACGAGGTCGTCCACGTAACAGAACGAGCGAGTCTGGCTTCCGTCACCGAAGATCGACAGCGGCTTGCCGGTGAGCGCCTGCACGATGAAGCTCGAGACGACCCGGCCGTCGTTCGGGAGCATCCGCGGCCCGTAGGTGTTGAAGATCCGGGCGACCTTGATCCGCAGCTGGTGCTGGCGGTAGTAGTCGAAGAACAGCGTCTCGGCGCAGCGCTTGCCCTCGTCGTAGCAAGAGCGGATGCCGATCGGGTTGACGTTGCCCCAGTAGCCCTCGTCCTGCGGGTGCACGGCCGGGTCGCCGTACACCTCGGAGGTCGAGGCGAGCAGGATCTTCGCGCCGCACCGTTTCGCCAACCCGAGCATGTTGATCGAGCCGTGCACGCAGGTCTTGGTCGTCTGCACCGGGTCCCGCTGGTAGAAGACCGGGGACGCGGGGCAGGCGAGGTGGTAGATCTCGTCCACCTCGACGTAGAGCGGGAAGGTCACGTCGAAGCGCATCAGCTCGAACCTCGGCTCGCCCTTGAGCTCCTCGATGTTCTGCCGGGTGCCGGAGTAGAAGTTGTCGACGACCAGCACCTCGTGGCCCTGGGCCAGGAGCTTGCGGGTGAGGTGCGAGCCGATGAACCCGGCGCCGCCGGTGACCATGATCCGGCGCGGGCGCAGTTCGACGAGCGAGTTCTGGTGCTGCATCAATGACACGCGTGCAATCTACTGGCCGGGCTAGTGCGTGACGGTGACGTGGTCGGAGTTGTCGATCGGCCAGTTCTGCCCGTACGCCGTGATCACCTGGACGCCGAGGCGACTGCCGAGATGCGCCGACAGGTCGCCGACGCTGACGACGAGCACATCAGGGTGCGCCGACTCGATCGTGGCCTCGACCGGGCCGACCGTCACCGACTTGACCTCCTGGAACCCGCCACCATGGATCGTGAGCCGCCCGCCTGCGCTGGGCACCGGATTCGGGTCGACGCTGAGCACGGCGGGTGGGCCGGTGTCCGTCGCGTCCTTGATCGTGATGCACGGCACGCTCAGCGTCGCGCTGCCGCCATCCGGCCGGTGCAGGGTGATCGTCACGTGAGTGGCCCCGGCGTCGACGCGCAGCTCGTCTGGGAGGTGCAGGATCATCCGGTCGTCGTCGTGCGTCTCGTACTGGATCCCGCTGTGGCCGACCTGGACGACGGAGACGTGGCTCAGGCCGGCACCGAGCAACCAGTAGGAGTCACCCCGGCCCACGGTGATCGTGTCCGGGGTGAGGCTGTCGAGCTTCAGCTTCGGCGTCGGGGCGGCCAGCGGGTCGCCGTACGTAACGCGCTGCCCCTCGCCCACGCATGGCGAGCTCGTGCCGTCCGCGCCGTGGACGATCACCCACTCGGTCGCCCCACCGGCGCCGTGCGGAATCGTGAACGTGACGATCGTCGCCCCGTCGACCCGGAAGTCCGGCGCCCATTGGTTGCCCACCTGCACGCCGGTGACACCGACGAAGCCCGAGCCGTAGCCGTACACGTGCTCGCCCTCGACGACCTGATGGTTGGACAACGAGTCGAGCTGGATCGGTGTGGCCACCCTGTCACCCCCGTGAAGTTGCCCGTCCGCAGTCTAGGCCGCCACTTTCACTCTCTCAGCGTCGTTCACTGGCTGCCGTAGCGACGCTGACAGATGCAGAGTCGAGATCAGGCGGACGTGGCGAAGGCGGCGTCGAGGATGTCCAAGCCCTCGTTGAGCAGCTCGTCGCCGATCACCAACGGCGGCAGGAAGCGCAGGACGTTGCCGAACGTGCCGGCGGTCAGCGCGACCAGACCGTCAGCGTGGCAGGCCTTGGCGATCGTCGCGGTGAGCGCCGGGTTCGGCTCCTTGCCGCCGGGTTCGACGAGTTCCATCGCGAGCATCGCGCCGCGACCACGGACCTCGCCCACCGCCGGGTACTTCTCGGCCAGCGACGCCAGCCGCGGTCGCATCACCGACTCGATCCGCCGGGCCGCGGCGCACAGGTCCTCGGCGCGCATCGTCTCGATCGCGCCGAGCGCCGCTGCACAGGCGACCGGGTTCCCACCGTAGGTGCCGCCCAGCCCGCCCACGTGAATCGCGTCCATGATCTCGGCGCGACCTGTGACGCCGGCCAGCGGCAGGCCGCCGGCGATCCCCTTGGCGGTCGTGATCAGGTCGGGAACGACATCCTCGGCGACGCAGGCGAACCAGTCGCCGGTGCGACAGAACCCGGTCTGGATCTCGTCCGCGATGAACAGGATGCCGTGACCTGCGCACCACTCCGCGACCCGCGACAGGAAGCCCGGCGGCGGCACCACGAAGCCGCCCTCGCCCTGGATCGGCTCGATGAGTACGGCCGCGCAGTTGTCCTCGCCGACCTGCGCGTGCACCTGCGAGACGAACAGTTCGAACGCCTCCTCGGCGCAGTTCTCCGGCCCCGTCGGCCAGCGGTACGGGTAGGCCATCGGCACCCGGTAGATCTCGCCGGCGAACGGGCCGAAGCGGTGCTTGTAGGGCATGTTCTTCGCGGTCAGCGCCATCGTGAGGTTGGTGCGGCCGTGATAGGCGTGGTCGAAGACGACCACGCCCGGCCGGCCGGTGACCGACCGCGCGATCTTCACCGCGTTCTCGACGGCCTCGGCGCCGGAGTTGAACAGTGCCGAGCGCTTCTCGTGGGTGCCCGGGGTCAGCTCGTTGAGCTGCTCGGCCACCGCCACGTACCCCTCGTACGGGGTGACCATGAAGCAGGTGTGCGTGAAGGCGCCGACCTGTTCGCGCACGGCGTCTACGACCCGCGCAGCCGCGTTGCCGACCG
>JAVHVB010000058.1:0-3193 GCA_032160775.1 Pseudonocardiales bacterium
TGCCCGTGCAGGTACGAGCTCGCGACCCACGGGCCGCGCACGTGCAGCGCACCCATCGTCTCGCCGTCGTACGGCACGTCGGCGCCCTCGTCGTCACGGATGCTGACCTCGACGCCCGGGATCGGCAGGCCGGCCCGGGTGCGGGCGAGTTCGGTGACCTTCTCCGCCGGCCAGTTGCGCATCTCCGGGTGCGGCCAGGCCATCGACGCGAGCGGTGACGTCTCGGTCATCCCCCACGCCTGGATGATCGGCAGCCCGAAC
Organism: Pseudonocardiales bacterium; assembly: GCA_032160775.1. Lineage (GTDB taxonomy): Bacteria > Actinomycetota > Actinomycetes > Mycobacteriales > Jatrophihabitantaceae > Jatrophihabitans. The sequence continues at coordinate 262 of JAVHVB010000058.1, forward strand.
TCGGTGCGGTACCGCTCGATCAGCGCCCGCGGCGGCTGGCTGCCGCCGCACGCGATGTGCCGGACGCTCGTCAGCGGTTCCCGGGCCGCGATCTCGTCGGCGACCGTGATCCACACCGTCGGCACGCCGGCCGCGATCGTCACGTCCTCGTCTACCAACAGGTCGACGAACGGCGCGGCCTCGAGGGCCCCGCCGTAGAGGACGAGCTTCGCCCCGACACCGACCGCGGCGTGCACGAGTCCCCACGCGCTCGCGTGGAACATCGGCACCTGCGGCAGCACCGTGTCGCCCGGCCCGACCGCCATGCCGGCCCCGGACGCGACGCCCATCGCGTGCAGATAGGTCGAGCGGTGGGTGGAGACGACGCCCTTCGGCCGCCCGGTCGTGCCGGACGTGTAGCAGAGCCCGCTCGGCGTGCGCTCGTCGAACGCAGGCTGCGGGTAGTTCGTCGGCTCGCCCGCGAGCAGTTCCTCGTACCCGATCACCGACGGCAGCGCGCCGGACGTGGCGTCGCCCAGGACGACGACCCGCTCGAGGCCGGCCACCAGCGGCGCGGCCTGTTCGAGCAACGGGACGAACTCCGGATCGACGAGCACGATCCGGTCGTCGGCGTCGTTCATGATGAACGCCAGCTCGTCCGCGCTGAGCCGAACGTTGAGCGTGTGCAGCACCCGGCCGGAGCACGGCACCGCGAAGTACGCCTCCAGATGCCGGTAGCTGTTCCACGCCAGCGTCGCCACCCGGGCGCCGGACGGGACGCCGAGCCGGTCCAGCGCGTGCATCAGCTGCTGGGCGCGCGCGGCAAAGTCGCCGTAGGTGTAGCGGTGCAGCTCACCCGACGGCAGCCGGGTCACCACCTCGGTGTTCGCGTGGTGCCGCCGCGCGCCGCTGAACAGCAACCAGGTGCTGAGCGGCACGTCCATCATCGGGTCGTCGAGGACGCTCGGAAAATCACCGGCAGACAGGGGGCTACTCGCGGACATAGCGGCCCGGGGCGATCTCCAGAACCGGGTGCAGCCGGTCGCCCACCCGCCGCGGTCGCGAGCGCTCGGCGCCGGAGCGGGCGATCGTCCAGTCCGCCCAGTCGACCCACCAACTGCCCGGCGAGCGTTCCGCACCGGCCAGCCACTCGTCCGGGTTCTCCGGCGTCGAACCGGCCACCAGGAAGCTGGCCTTCGGGTTGCCGGGCGGGTTGATCAGGGCCTGGATGTGCCCGCTGTTGGACAGCACGAAGCGGACGTCCGAGCCGAAGGCACGCGTCGCCGCGTACGCCGACTGCCACGGCACGAGGTGGTCGGTGAGCGCGCCGACCGCGTAGAGGTCGGTCTTCACCTGGCCGAGGTCCACCTTGCTGCCCAGTACCTCGATCGTGTTCGGGTTCATCAGCGCGTTGTCCACCCACAGGTGCAGGAACTGCGCGTGCAGCGTGGCCGGCAGGTTGGTCGCGTCCTTGTTCCAGGCGAGGACGTCGAAGGCCGGCGGGTTGTGGCCGAGCAGGTAGTTGGCGACCCAGTAGTTCCAGACGAGGTCGTTCGGCCGCACCCACGCGAAGACCCGCGACAGTTCCTTGCCGTCGAGCACACCCTTGCGCCGCGACTTCGAGATGGCCGCCTGCACCGCGCGCCGGCTGGCGAACATGTTCAGTGTGCTGTCCGCCTCGGTGTCGAGCATCGTCACGCCGAGGGTGGCCGCGTTGATCAGCTCGTCACCGGTGGCCGCGAGGTGCGACAGGATCATCGCCAGCGTCATGCCGCCGGCGCAGAAGCCCACCGCGTTCACCTGCTCGACGCCGCTGATCTCGGCCGCCACCCGCATCGCCTCGACCGACGCCTGCGCGTAGGCGTCCAGCCCCCACTCGCGCTCTTCGGGGCCGGGGTTGCGCCACGAGATCATGAACGTCTGGATGCCGCGGCTCACCGCGTACTCGACGAAGCTGCGCTGCGGCGCCAGGTCGAGGAAGTAGTAGCGGTTCACCTGGGGCGGCACGATCACCGTCGGCAGCGCGTGCACCTTCGGCGTCGCGGGCGTGTACTGGATCAGCTCGTACATCGGCGTCCGGTGGATCACCGCGCCCTTCGTGGCGGCGACCGTCTCGCCGACCCGGAACGGGCGGGTGTCCACCTGCGAGGGCATGGCCCCATTGCGGCGGACGTCGTAGTACATGTGTCGGGCGCCGTCGAGCAGCGATCGGCCGCGGGTCTGGCCCGCCCGGCGCAGTGCCGCCGGGTTGCCGAGCAGCGTGTTGGTCGGTGCGGCGGCCTCGGTGATCTGGCTGAGCGCGAACCTGGCCCGGTTGGCGCTCTTCGGGTCCAGGCCCAGCTCGTCGACCGAGCCGAGCACGGTGTCGCGGGTGAGCAGATAGGACTGCGCGAGCCGGCGCCAGAGTGCGCGCTGCCACGCCGGGTCGGTGAAACGCTTGTCGCCGGGCGCCGGCTCGAGCTTGGAGACGCCGGCCAGCACCTTCGCCTCCGCCCCGCCCCAGGACAGCAGTTCGGAAACCAGCACCGTCGGGTGCTTGCCGAAGCTCAGCGCCCAGCGGCCCGCGGCCCCGGCGATCTGGCCCGTGGTCAGGCCGACGAACGGGTTGGCACCCTGGATCACCTCGGTGGCAGTGATCTCGTCGACAGGCGGCGCAGGCGGGTTCTTGGTCATCGGCAGTCCGTTGCAGTCGGAGTACTTGGACGTCCTACTATCGGCATTACTGACTAGTAACAGAGCATCGTGTGGCCGGATTCACCGGCATTGTGTGAGAGGTAACTTGATTGTCTCTCTTTTTTGGTTTTATGTCGAGTAAGTAGTATTGTGCGCGGATGAGCACCCGCATTCCGCACTGGATCGACGGCACACCGACGGCCGGGACCTCCGGCAGGACGAGCCCGGTCTACAACCCGGCCACCGGCCTGATCAGCGGCGAGGTCGAGCTGGCCTCCGC
>JAVHVB010000059.1:0-5247 GCA_032160775.1 Pseudonocardiales bacterium
CGGCCGGCCATCACGCCGCAGACCTGCGTCTTCTTGCCGAACGCGACGACGTCCGGCGAAAGACCGAGCTGCTGATACACCCACGCCGTGCCGGTGAGCCCGACGCCGGTCTGCACCTCGTCGAGCACGAACAGCGCGTCGAACTCGTGGCACAGCGCCTGCATCGCCTGGAGGAACTCCGGCCGGAAGTGGTTGTCGCCGCCCTCGCCCTGGATCGGCTCGGCGATGAAGCAGGCGACGTCGTCCCGGTACTGCTCGAACGCGCGGCGCGCTGCGGCGAGCGCCTCGCGCTCGGCCGCCGCCACATTGGCGGTGCCGTTGATCGACGGCGACGGGATGCGCGGCCAGTCGAACTTCGGGTACCGATCGGTCTTGTTCGGCTCAGTGTTGGTCAGGCTCATCGTGTAGCCGCTGCGCCCGTGGAACGCCCGCTCCAGGTGCAGGACGCGGGTGCCGAGCGCCGGGTCGAGCCCGTTCGCCTCGTTGTGCCGGCTCTTCCAGTCGAAGGCGACCTTCAGCGCGTTCTCGACGGCCAGCGCGCCCCCGTCGATGAAGAATAGGTGCGGCAGCGCCGGGTCCCCGAGCACCCGCGCGAACGTCTCGACGAAGCGCGCCATCGGCACGCTGTAGACGTCGGAGTTGCTCGGCTTGTTCGCGGCGACGGCGGCGAACTCGCGCTGCGCCTCGTCGCTGGTCAGCGCCGGGTGGTTCATGCCGAGCGCGGACGACGCGAAGAAGGTGAACAGGTCGAGGTACTGCGCGCCGTCCCGGGCGTCGACCAGCGTCGCGCCGCGGGACGCGGCGAGATCGAGGACGAACTCGTAGCCGTCGGCGAGCATGTGGCGGGCGATGGTCTCGTGCACCTGCCCGGGGGCCAGTTCGCCAGCCCTGACCGTACTCATCGTCGTCATACCCCCAGAGTATCGGAATTAGTCCGGCGGATCAGGCCTGTGACCGGGTTTTTTACGGCTGATCGGCCGCCTGGCGTGGAGCCGGGCGCCGCTCGAAGAAGGTCTGCAGCACCACGGTGGTGCGCGTCGACACGTTGGCCCGCAGGCGGATCTCACGGATCAGCGATTCGAGGGCGCTGGGCGAGGCCACCCGGACGAACAGCACGTACGCGTCCTCCCCCGCCACCGAATGACAGGCCTCGATCTCGGACAGCCCGGCGAGCCGATCGGGTGCGTCGTCCGGCTGAGCCGGGTCGAGCGGGGTGATCGCGATGAACGCGGCCAGCGGCAGCCCGATCGCAGTCGCGTCGACCAGCGCCGCGTAACCGCGGATGACCCCGTCGGCCTCCAGCTTGCGAACCCGCGACTGGACGGCCGACACGGACAGGCCGGTCACCTCGCCGAGCTCGCGCAGCGTGCTTCGCCCGTCGCCGATGAGGGCGGTCGCGAGCTGCAGGTCGATCGGGTCGGTGAGCGCGCGCGGAACCGGCGGTGCCTCGTCGGCGGGCTTTTCCACGCGGCACACGCTATCGCCGCCCGGGGCGCGGTTTCGGCCGTGTGTCCGCTGTGGACCCATGTGAAACCAGCGTGAACTAGACTGGGTGAGCAGGGCAGGAGGACCGATGGCGGTAGCGCCCCGGCACGCACTCGCCGGCGCCGAGCTGGGCGCCCGGTTCACCGACGTGCACCGCCGGCGCACCGGCGACCGGTTCGAGCTGCTCGAAGCCCGTGATCGCCGCACCGGCCGCCTCGTGGTGATCAAGGTGGCGCACGAATCGAGCGCCGCATGGCAGCACGAGGTGGTGGCGGCCCAGGGCCGCATCCTCGCCGCGCTGGGCAGCCATCCCCACATCATCACCTGCTACGAGCAGCTCGAACTGGCCGACGGCCGGCCGGCGCTCGTCCTCGAGCGCTGTCCCAACACCCTGTACGACGCCCTGCACGGCGTCGACGCGATGCAGCTGCGCGAGGTTGTCGCGATCGGTGTCAAGCTCGCCGGCGCGCTGGAGACGGTGCACCGCTCCGGCGTCCTGCACTGTGACGTGCGGCCCCGCACCGCGCTCGTCACCGAGGCGGGCGAGCCGGTGCTCGCCGGCTTCGACGAGGCGGTCCGCGTCGATGCCGCGGCCGACCGTCCCCCGCTGCATCACCTCACGCCGCACACGGCGCCGGAACTGCTGGAGGGCGGCACGCCCACCGCGGCCACCGACGTCTACGGACTCGCCTCCACGATCTACGAGCTGGTGGCCGGCCGCGCCGCGTTCCGCGCCCACGTCGGTGAATCGCCGGCCAGTGTCATCGTGCGGGTGCTGAGCAGCCCGGTGCTGCCGATCGTGGCGCCGAACATCCCACTCGAAATCTCCGACCTGCTCACCTGGGCGATGTCACCGCAGCAGGCCGACCGGCCACCGTCCCCGTCGTGGCTGGCCGAGGAACTCGGCCGGGTCGAGCAGCGGCAAGGCTGGCCGCGCACCCGGATGATCGTCCGATAGCGCGTCAGGTCTGGGCGTTGGCCGCGTTGTAGCCGAGCCAGCCCGTGTAGGCGAGCAGGCCCAGCACGCCGAGCGTGCGGGTCGGCTTGAGCATCATCGCCAGCCCGATCCCGGTCTCAGCGGCCCCGTTGCGCATCACCCAGTCACGCGTGTCGTTCGGAAACGCCTTCGCGGTGATCGGTTCGAACGCCTCGGGCTTGGCGAAGTGCGCGGCGCCGGCAGCGGCGACCAGGAACCCGATCTTGCTCGTCGACAGTATGGCCATAGGCACACCTTGCCACGCCTCGATCAGCGGCCGCACGGCATGGGAAGGTTCAGGTGATGTCAACCGTGCTCGTCACCGGTGCGACCGGGTTCATCGGCTCCCGGCTCGCGCCCGCCCTCGCTGCGGCAGGTCATGACGTGCGCGCGATGACGCGCCGGCCGCAGCAGTATTCCGGCGCGGGCACCCCGGTCGGCGCGGACGTCGACGAGCCGACGACCCTCGGCCCCGCGCTGGACGGCGTCGAGGTCGCGTACTACCTCGTCCACTCGCTGGACACCACTGACTTCGCCGCGCGCGACGAGGACGCGGCTCGCGCCTTCGGCTGGGCTGCCGCAGCGGCGGGCGTGCGCCAGATCGTCTATCTCGGCGGGCTCGGCGTGGACGGCGACGCCCTCTCACCACACCTGCAGTCGCGGCGCCGCGTCGAGACGTTGCTGCGCCGCGGTGGCGTGCCGGTGACCGTGCTGCGCGCCGCCATCGTCGTCGGCGACGGCGGCATCTCGTGGGAGATCGTCCGGCAGCTCGTCGATCACCTCCCCGCAATGATCACGCCGCGCTGGGTCAGTACCCGCTGCCAGCCGATCGCGCTGGACGACGTCGTGCGCTACCTCGTCGGCGTCCTGGACGAGCCGGCGGCCTTGGGCCGGGCGTTCGAGATCGGCGGGCCGGACGTGCTCAGCTACCGCGAGATGCTGTCCGTCGTGGCCCGCATTCGCGGCAAGCGGCTGCCCATCGTCGGCGTGCCCCTGCTGACGCCGCGCCTCTCGTCGGCGTGGCTCGCGCTGGTCACCGACGTCGACCTGAACACCGCACGCAACCTCGTCGACTCGATGGGCAACGAGGTCGTGGTGGCCGACGACTCGATCCGGGAGATCGTGCCGGGCGAGCCGGTGCCCTTCGAGCAGGCCGCCCGCTCGGCGCTCGCCGACCGCGAAGCCGCGCGTTGACACACGCCGCCGAGCCAGCCCGCCGCCGACCGGTCGTCGTCGTGACGCTCGCGGTCGGCTGCACCCTGCTCGGGCTGTCCCTAGCGACCGCGCCCGGAGACGGCCTCTTCTACCCGCTGCTGCTCGCCGTCGCGGCGGTGTGGATCGGCGGTGCGCTCGCGTCCGGACCCGTTCCGTTCCGCCCGCGCGCCGGCGACGGGCCCGTCCGCTGGGCCCGCCCCGTAGCGCTGGGCCTGCTCGCCGCGGGCGTGTTCCTCGTCGGCGGGCTCGTGGTCCATGAAATCGAGCCGCTGCGCGAATTCGCCGCGAACGCGCTGGACCACGAGCGGCGCGGCAACACCGTGCTGGTGGCCCTGCTGACGCTCGCGAACGCGGTCGGCGAGGAGGTCTTCTTCCGCGGCGCGCTGTTCGCCGCGGTGGGCCCCCGGCGCCGCCTGCTCATCACCACCGCGGTCTATGTCGCCGCGACCACCGCCACCGGCAATCCCCTGCTCGTGTTCGCGGCGGTGCTGATGGGCTCGCTGTTCGGCTGGCAGCGCGAACACTCCGGCGGCGTCGTCGACCCGATGCTGACCCATCTCACCTGGTCGCTGGTCATGCTCACCGCGTTGCCGTCGATCATCGGCTGAGGTTTGCGCGGGACCCGCGCCTCCTGCTCCGCTGGGTGCGTGATCGTCAGTCCGGATCAGGCGTCTGACTCGACTCGTGCCGCGCCCGCTCGGGATCGGCGGTGCGCTCGTCCGAGTCGGCCAGGATCACCTCCGCCTGGTGGACGGCGTCGTCGCTGCCCGCCGTCCGCTCCTCCGGCAACAGGCCGGCGCGCTGCGCCGCCCGTTCGTCGTCCGGTTCGGCCGTCATCGATAGTCGCCCTCCTGCGGTCGGTTCGACCCACCTGATTTCGGCCTACCCGTCGCGGGCAGGATGACAAGCATGAATTTCCGTTACCTCGGCAAGTCCGGGATGCAGATCTCCGAGATCACCTACGGCAACTGGCTCACCCACGGTTCGCAGGTCGAGAACGACGTCGCGACACAGTGCGTGAACGCGGCGCTCGACGCCGGTATCACCACCTTCGACACCGCTGACGTCTACGCGAACGGCAAGGCCGAGGAAGTGCTCGGCGCGGCGCTGAAGGGCGAGCGGCGCGAATCGCTCGAGGTCTTCACGAAGGTGTTCTGGCCGGTCGGGCCGGAGCCGAAGGGCAAGAACGACACGGGTCTTTCCCGCAAGCACATCATGGAAGGCATCGACAACTCGCTGCGCCGGTTGCAAATGGACTACGTCGACCTCTACCAGGCGCACCGGTACGACATCTTCACGCCGCTCGAGGAGACGATGCAGGCGTTCGCCGACGTCGTGCGCGCGGGCAAGGCGCTCTACATCGGCGTCAGCGAGTGGAGCGCCGACCAGATCCGCGCCGGCCATGCGCTCGCTACCGAGTTCGGCGTCTCGATGGTCTCCAGCCAGCCGCAGTACTCGATGCTGTGGCGCGTCATCGAGGACGAGGTCGTGCCTACATGCCGCGAACTCGGGCTCGGCCAGATCGTGTGGTCGCCGATCGCGCAGGGCGTGCTCACCGGTAAGTACCTGCC
>JAVHVB010000060.1:0-3415 GCA_032160775.1 Pseudonocardiales bacterium
CGGGCGTCCGGACGGCCGCGACCCTGCCGCTCCCGGCGACGAGCGCGAGGGCGCCGAAGATCATCCCGCGCTCGAGCTGGGACCCGCAGGGCCGCTGCAAGCCGCGCAGCACGCCCGGCCTCGGCAACGTCCAGATGGCGTTCGTGCACCACACGGTGTCGCTGAACGGCTACTCGCGCGCCCAGTCGGCGGGCATCGTGCTCGGCATCTGCCTGTTCCACCGCGACGGCAACGGGTGGAACGACATGGGCTACAACTTCCTCGTCGACCGCTACGGGCAGGTGTTCGAGGGCCGTGCCGGCGGCATCGACCAGCCCGTGGTGGGCGCGCAGGCGGGCGGCTTCAACGTGCCGTCGACCGGCGTTTCGATGATCGGCAACTTCACGAGCAGCCTGCCGCCGAAGGCCGCCATGACCTCGCTCGCGCGGCTGCTCGCCTGGAAGCTCTCGCTCACGGGCGTGCCGGCGACGGGGCGCATCAAGGTGACGTCCGCCGGCGGCTCCTCGACCGGCTACCGGGCCGGCACGCAGGTCACGCTGAACCGAATCTCCGGTCACCGCGACGCGGACCAGACCGCCTGCCCCGGCGCCGCGCTCTACAGGGCGCTGCCGGCGCTGCGCCGGCGGGTGGCGAAGCTCGTGGGGACCACTTCCAAACTCTCTCTCGCGACGACGCCCTCGCTTGCCTATGGCTCCGCCGCCGCGATCTCAGGCACCCTGACGCCCGCCACGGGTGGCGAGGGGGTCGAGATCCGCGCGATGAGCGGCGGCTCGGAGCGGACCGTCGCCAACGCGCTCACCGCGCCGGACGGCACATGGTCCGCGAGCGTTCCCCTCGACCGGAGCAGCGTCGTGCGCGCCGTGTACCGGGGCGGCTCCACCCCCGGAGTGATCTCGAACGTCGCAGGCGTTCAGGTGCTGCCGGCGATCTCCCTGACGGCGGGGCAGCCCGCGAACGGCGAGGTCGCGGTGAAAGGAACGGTCGAGCCCGGCAAGAGCGTCGTGACCGTCACCATCTACGACGGCACGAAGAAGGTTGGGACCCGCCGCCTGCACGTGAACGGAGACGCGTTCAGTGGGACGGTCGCCCTGCCGGGCACGGCGACCTACAGCCTGATCGCCAGCGTGCCGGCCGACTCGCTCACGGGCGCGGGCCGTTCGAACACCGTTAAGCTGCCGCCATCGCGGTAGCCACCGAGACGCACTTCCGCACCTGCCCGCTCTGCGAGGCCACCTGCGGTCTCGCCATCGAGACCAGCGACGGCCAGGTCGTCAAGATCAAGGGCGACGAGGAGGACGTGTTCAGCCACGGCTTCCTGTGCCCGAAGGCCCACGGGCTGAAGGCGTTGCACGAGGACCCCGACCGGCTCCGGACGCCGCTCGTCCGGGGCGAGGACGGCGAGCTGCACGAGACGAGCTGGGACGAGGCGTTCGCCGAGATCGACCGCCGCATCACACCGATCCTGGCCGAGCATGGGCGCGACTCCGTGGCGGCCTACATCGGCAACCCGAACGCCCACAACCTGAGCGCGCTGATCTACGGCCGCGCGTGGCTGAAGGCGCTCGGCTCGAAGAACATCTTCAGCGCGAGCACCGTCGACCAGATGCCGAAGCAGCTCGCGTCCGGCCTGATGTTCGGCACGATGCTCGGCGTCCCGATCCCGGACATCGACCACACCGACCACATGCTGATGCTGGGCGCCAACCCGCTCGCCTCGAACGGCAGCCTGTTCACGGCGCCCGACATGCGCGGCCGGCTGCGGCGGCTGCGCGAGCGCGGCGGCAAGGTCGTCGTGCTCGACCCGCGCCGCAGCCGCAGCGCCGAGGTGTCCGACGAGCACCACTTCATCCGCCCCGGCACCGACGCGCACCTGCTGCTCGCGATGGTGCACGTGCTGTTCGCCGACGGGCTCACCGCGATCGGCCGGCTCGCCCCGCACCTGAACGGCCTCGACGAGGTGGAGGCGATCGCACGGGACTTCACGCCCGAGCTGGCCGAGACCGCGTGCGGGATCCCCGCCGCCGAGATCAGGCGGATGGCGCACGAGCTCGCGGCCGCTCACAAGGCGGTCGTGTACGGGCGGATCGGAACCTGCACGCAGGAGTTCGGCACGCTCGCGAGCTGGCTGATCGACGTGTTGAACGTGCTCACCGGCAACCTCGACTGCGAGGGCGGCGCGATGTTCACGCTCGCCGCCGCCGGCCAGGCCAACTCGCGTGGCGAGGGCGGTCGCGGCCGCGGTGTGAGGATCGGCCGCTGGCACAGCCGCGTGCGCGAGCTGCCGGTCGTGTGCCTCGCCGAGGAGATCGAGACGCCCGGCGAGGGCCAGGTGCGCGCGTTCATCAGCGTCGGCGGCAACCCCGCGCTCTCGACGCCGAACAGCGGCCGGCTCGACAAGGCGCTCGACTCGCTCGAGTTCATGCTCTCGATCGACATCTACCTGAACGAGACGAGCCGCCACGCCGACGTGGTGCTGCCCGCGCCGTCGCCGCTCGCGAAGTCGCACTACGACCTCGTGTTCACGCAGTTCGCGACCCGCAACGTCGCCAACTACTCGGCGCCGGTGTTCCCGGACGCCGACGGCGTGCCGCCGGAGTGGACGACGCTCCTGCGGCTGACGGGTGTGCTCTCGGGTCAGGGACCGGACGCGGACATCGACGCCATCGACGACTTCGTCGCGGCGACCGTCGCCAAGACCTACGCGCCGGAGCGCGACCCGCAGGAGGTGCTGTGCTGGGTTGCGCCGCGGCGCGGCCCCGAGCGCGTGCTCGATCTGATGCTGCGCTTCGGGCCGTACGAGCTGTCGTTGAAGGACCTCGAGGAGAACCCGCACGGCCTCGACCTCGGCCCGATGAGGCCCCGCATCCCGGAGGTGCTGAGGACGCCATCCGGGAAGATCGAGCTCGCGCCCGAGCAGATCGTCGCCGACGTCGAGCGGCTGCGCGCGTCGCTCGACCGGCATCGCAACGGCGGCATGGTCCTGATCGGCCGCCGCCAGCTGCGCTCGAACAACTCGTGGATGCACAATCTAGAGCCGCTCGTGAAGGGCAAGGACCGCTGCACCATGCACGTGCACCCCGCCGACGCCGAGCGGCTCGGGCTGGCCGACGGCGGGCTCGCCCACCTCCGCTCCCGGGTCGGCGAGATCGACGCTCCGGTGGAGGTGACCGACGCGATCATGCCCGGCGTCGTCTCGATCCCGCACGGCTGGGGCCACGACGCGCCCGGCGCCCGGATGGCGGTGGCGTCCGCGCACGCCGGCGTGAACAGCAACGTGCTGAGCGACGAGCTGGAGGTCGAGCCGCTCTCGGGCAACGCGATCCTGAGCGGGATCCCCGTCGAGGTCGCGCCGGCGAGTTGAGGGTCTGCGTCGATGCCGCCGTGGCGGCGTCGGGCGTCGGCACGTACGCGGCCG
>JAVHVB010000061.1:0-2622 GCA_032160775.1 Pseudonocardiales bacterium
AGCCGCCGCCCGCGGTGCTCGACCAGGTCCCTGGGTCGGCGCAGGCGCCGCCGAGGTCGCGGCCCGACGACCTGAGGCTGCCGGACGGTCGCCACTACGGCATCCGGATCGGGCTGGCCGACGTCAAGGGCATCAACCAGGCCGAGATCGCGCGGATCGTCGCCGGCCGGCCCTACGCCAGCCTGTCGGACTTCTGGCACCGGGCGGCCGTCAGCCGGCCGGTCGCCGAGCGGTTGGTCATCGCCGGCGGGTTCGACTCGCTCTACGGCCTCGGCTCGACGGTTCCCGGCCGCCGTCGCGGACAGGTGACGAGACGCGACCTCCTCCTGCAGGTCACCGAGCTCGACCGCTGGAGCCGGGCGACATCGAAGACGGCCCGGCGGGTCTCACCACGTCACCCCGCCGCCAGGGCTCTCGCGGCGGCGCAGGCCAACACCGGCCGCGTCACAGCGATCGACGACGTCCGGGGAAGGGCGCGACAGCAGTCGCAGGCCGCCGCTGTCCCTCCGCCGGTCGACATGCAATTGGCCCTCGACCTCGGCGACGCACCCGAGACGACGACGGCGAGCGGGCTGCCGGAGATGACGCCGGCCGAGCGGGTGCGGTCCGAGCTCGATGTCCTCGGGCTCGACGTCAGCAGCCACGTCATCGAGGCCTACGGCCCGTTCCTGCGCGAGCTCGGTGCAACCCGCGCGCGCGACATGCTCGGCTGCCGCAGCCGGCAGGAGATCCTCGTCGCGGGGGTGAAGGTCGCGACCCAGACCCCGCCGATCCGGTCCGGCCGCCGGGTCATCTTCGTGACCCTCGATGACGCGACCGGACCGATCGACGCGACGTTCTTCGAGGACGCCCAGGTCGGCTACGCGTCGACGATCTTCCACTCCTGGCTGCTCGTCATCCGTGGCCTGGTCCGCCGCACCGGACCGCGTGGGGTGTCGATGCAGGCACTGGGCTGCTGGGAGCTGCCGGTGCTGCACGCGGCGTGGCAGTCCGGCGGTCTCGAAGCTGTCTGGAAGGAGATGGAGGTTCCTGCCGGCCTTGGCAACGATGTCAGCGAGGCGGCGGTTCACGGGATGGCCGCGAGCCGTTCGACCCGCCCGGTCATGGCTGGTGTGCCGAATGGGCACTCCGGAGTAGGGGGAGCGGTGCACGTCTACGCGACCGGGTTCCGGGCGTCGCCGTACGCCGACGTCAAACCTGCCGGCACCGGGACGAGTGCACCGCGGCGGCTGTGGCACTCCAGCCCCGGCAGCGCGGGCGGTTAGTGCAGCCGGGTGAACCTTCTCGTGCGATGTCCCACTCTGTCCCGATACGCCGGTATCGACTGCGCCAGAGGACCCTTTCCCGTCCTCCGATCGGAGCAGTCCGCAGTCGAGGAAGGGAGCACACGCGCCGGACTTGTCCAGGCGCGTGTCGTCCTGTCGTCGTTGCTGAGGATCTCTTCCTGTGTCCCGCCGTTCCGCACTCTCCCGCCCGTCCGTCGCGATCCTGCTGGCTCTGCTCGGTGGTCTCGTGGTCTCGATCCTGCCGGCCTCGGCCGCGCCCGTGACCCGCATGCCGGGCAAGGCGATCGAGGTCTTCTCGCCGTACCAAGCGCAGAGCACCTGCAACCCGACCCCGAAGCCGGGCACGCTCGCCCTGAGCAAGCTCGTCATGGCCGCCTACCCCGGCACCGGGACCTCGGGCATCTCCCGCGACTGCTCCATCGGCGGTCGCAGCGAGCACAAGGAGGGCCGGGCCTGGGACTGGCACGTCGCCTACTCCAACCCCAAGCAGCGGGCTCAGGCGGCGGACTTCGTCCACTGGCTGTTCGCGACCGACGCCTACGGCAACAAGTTCGCCCAGGCCCGTCGGCTCGGCATCATGTACGTCATCTGGAACAGGAAGATCTGGAGCGCCTCCTCGGCCGGCTCCGGGTGGCGGGCCTACACCGGCGCCGACTCGCACACCGGCCACATGCACATCAGCCTGTCGTGGGCGGGTGCGCAGAAGAAGACGTCGTACTGGACGGGCACCGTCGCCCCGATCCTGAAGGCGCCCAACGCCCCGAAGACCCCGGTCAAGCCGGTCGCGCCGATCGAGCCGCCGGCCCGCGACCTGTTCCCGACCCCGACCAGCGGGACCGACGATCACGCCAACGACGCGGGCACCGGTCAGGAGCCGACCGTGCAGACGCCCGTCAACAACCCGGACGGGCTGCCCGTCCTGGCTGTCGGCGAGGGTGGCGTGGACGTGCCGGCCGACACCGACGGGCTGAGCACGCCGTTCCTGCTGCAGGGCGGCCGGCACTACCTGCTGACGGTGACCGGCACCTACGCCTACGGCGCGGACCCGCTGACTGCCGACGCCGAGTGCAGCCGCTGGCCGAAGGACCGCAACTGGCACCGCCGCAGCCAGTGGGAGAGCTCGTCCAGCACCGGTCACCTCGACCTCACGGTGCAGGGCCGGGCCACGTCGTGGACGCCGATGGTCGACGACGGCAACGGCTGCGACACGACGACGCACACCTACACGCTGATGATCCAGCCGCGCGAGGACGGTCCGCTGCGGCTGGCCCTGCGCGACGACAACCGCGCCGACAACGCCGGCTCGGTGCACGTCGTGATCCGGCCGCTCGACGGC
>JAVHVB010000062.1:0-5721 GCA_032160775.1 Pseudonocardiales bacterium
CCTCACCGCAGTCGCCGCAGAGGCGATGGGCGCGGTCAGTTCCCGCTTCGTTGCGGCGCTCTCCGGCACTCCCGGCGCGACGTGGGTCGCGGCGACCGGCAGCGAGCAACCGGGCACCGCGGCCTACGGCGTCGCCCTGCTGTCCCGTTATCCCGCGCTCAGTTGGCAGGTCGTCCGGTTGCCGCGCATCCCGGTTCGCTTCCCGATGTATCTGCCCGGCCCGCGGCGCGTGATGATGGTGCGCGAGGAGCCGCGCGCTGCCGTCGTCGCCCGGCTGGACACCGGCTCGGGCGAACTCACGGTGGCCAACACCCACCTCTCCTTCGTGCCCGGCTGGAACCGGGTGCAACTCCGCCTCCTGGTACGTGCCCTGCGCGCGCTGCCCGGGCCGCGGGTACTGATGGGCGACCTCAACATGACGCCGGCCGCCGTCGCCGCGGGCACCGCCATGAGACCGCTGGCCGAACTGCCGACCTTTCCGGCTCCGGCGCCGGGCCGGCAGCTCGACCACATCCTGACCGACGATGCGTCGCTGCGCGTCACCGCGGTCCGGGCGCCCGAGCTGCCGATCTCGGATCATCGCGCGGTCGTCGTCGACGTCAGCTGACCGTTACCGCGCCCGCATGCCCGGGTAGCGCTTCGACATGAAGGCAATCACCTGGCAGGGCAGGCGCGACGTGCGCTACGTGGACGTACCGGACCCGAAGATCGAAGTCGGCACCGACGCGATCATCAAAGTCACGAGCACGAACATCTGCGGGTCGGATCTCCACCTCTACGAGGTCCTCGGTCCCTTCATGGACGCCGGCGACGTGCTCGGTCACGAGACGATGGGCGTGGTGGAGGAAGTCGGCGACGAGGTGACCGCGATCAAACCCGGGGACCGGGTCGTCATCCCCTTCCAGATCTCCTGTGGCTCCTGCTTCATGTGTGACCGGCAGCTCTACACCCAGTGCGAGACGACCCAGGTGCGCGAGTACGGCACCGGCGCCGCGCTGTTCGGCTACTCGAAGATGTACGGGCAGGTGCCCGGTGGGCAAGCCGAATACCTGCGCGTACCGCACGCCGACACCACGCACATCAAGGTCCCCGACGGCCCGCCGGACGAGCGGTTCGTCTATCTCTCCGACGTGCTGCCCACCGCGTGGCAGGCCGTCTCCTATGCCGACGTCCCGGACGGTGGGACCGTCGTGGTTCTCGGACTCGGCCCGATCGGCGACATGGCGACCCGGATCGCGGCGCACCATGGCGCGCGGGTGATCGGTGTCGATCTCGTGCCGGAGCGGCTGGAGCGCGTCCGCGCCCGCGGCAACGAGGTCATCGACCTGCGCGAGCACGAGGACGATCTCGGCGCGGTCGTCCGCGACCTGACCGACGGCCGCGGGCCGGACTCGGTGATCGACGCCGTGGGCATGGAGGCCCATGGCTCCACCGTGCCGAAGATCGCGCAGTCGTTCGTCGGGCTGCTCCCCGACGCGGTGGCCCGGCCGCTGATGGAGAACGTCGGCGTTGATCGGCTGGCGGCGCTCTACAGCGCCATCGACCTGGTGCGGCGGGGCGGAACGATCTCGTTGAGCGGCGTGTACGGCGGCGCTGCGGACCCGCTGCCGATGCTGCAACTTTTCGACAAGCAGGTGCAGCTGCGCATGGGGCAGGCGAACGTCAAGCGCTGGGTCGAGGACATCATGCCGCTGCTCGGCGACGACGATCCGCTGGGCGTCGAGTCGTTCGCGACCCACCGGATCCCACTCGCCGAAGGGCCGCAGGCCTACGAGCAGTTCCAGAAGAAGCAGGACGGCACCGTGAAGGTGGTCATGACCCCATGAAAATCGGCTACTTCCTGTCCTGCGAGGAGTACGGCCCGGCCGAGCTCGTCGAGCAGGCCCGGCTGGCCGAAGAGGCCGGCTTCGAGTCCTTGTGGATCTCCGACCACTTCCACCCGTGGAACGACGAGCAGGGCGAGAGCCCGTTCGTCTGGTCGGCGATCGGGGCGATCAGCCAGGTCTGCTCGCTGCCGATCGTCACCGCGGTGACCTGTCCCACGGTGCGGATCCACCCGGCGATCGTGGCGCAGGCGGCGGCGACCAGCTCGGTGCTGAACGACGGGAAGTTCATCCTCGGCGTCGGCTCCGGAGAGGCGCTGAACGAGCACGTCACCGGAGCCCGCTGGCCGGACGCGACCGTGCGACTCGACATGCTCGAGGAGGCGGTCGAGGTGATGCGCACGCTGTGGAAGGGCGGCTTCGCCGACCATCACGGCGAGTACTACACCGTCGAGAACGCTCGCATCTACACGCTGCCCGAGCAGCCCGTCCCGGTGTACGTCAGCGCGTTCGGGCCGAAGGCGGCCGACGTCGCGGGCCGCATCGGCGACGGCTTCATCACCACCTCGCCGGACAAGGACATGATCCGCGCATTCCGCGACTCCGGCGGCGAGGGCAAACCCGTGCAGGCCGGCTACAAGGTGTGCTGGGGCGCCGACGACGAGGTGTGCGTCGACACGGCGCACCGGTTGTGGGCGAACAGCGGCGTGCCCGGCGAACTCTCCCAGGTCCTGCCCAGCCCGCGGCACTTCGAACAGGCGAGCTCACTCGTGACGCGGGAAGCCACCCGCGACTCCATCGCCTACGGCTCCGACGTCGACCGGCACGTGGCGGCCTTCAAGCCGTTCGCCGAGGCCGGGGTGGACGTCGTCCACATCTCGCAGATGGGCGGCAGAGAAGCGAAGACGGGCTACGCCGGGTTCTTCGAGTTCTACCGCGACCGGGTGCTGCCCCGGCTGCGCGAGGTCGCCTGACCGTCAGGGCCGGACCTCGGTCACGTCGAGCGCCTGCGCCGGGTCGCCGTCGCGGACCGCCGCGCGCTGCCGGGCGGCGCCGGTGCCTCCGGCGCGGATCCGGTCCACGCCCTGGCGCACCCGCTCGGAGTCGCCCGCCGAGTCGAGTGCATCGGCGAGTTCGTCCAGCAGGGTCTCGACGAGGGACCAGGCCGGGACGAGCCGTGGGTCTCCGCGCAGGTCCACCAGTTCGCCGGACATGCCCCAGCGCGCGGCGCGCCAGAATGCGGCGCGCACGAGCTCGGGCCGAGCCGCCTCGGCCGGCTCGCCCGCGGCGCAGGTGGCGACCAGCGCCCGGCACAGCCCGGCGAGGGTGGCAGCTTCGTCGACGGTCGGCAGCACGTCGCACACCCGGATCTCGACCGTCGGATAGGAGGCCGACAGTCGGGCGTCGAAGTAGATCATTCCGCGGTCGCGGGCCGCGCCGGTCTCGACGAGGTGCGCGACCGTCCGGTGGTACTCGGCCGCGTCGGCCAGGTGCCCGATCACGCCGGCGGAGGGCCAGCGGTCCCAGACGATGCGCCGGTAGCTGGCGTAGCCGGTATCGATCCCGCCCGCGAACGGCGAGTTCGCGCTGAGCGCGAGCAGCACGGGCAACCAGCGGGCCATCCCGTTGATCGCCGCGACGCCTTCGTCGTCTGAGGCGACATCGACGTGCACGTGCATCGCGCAGACGAGCTGCTGCCGTTCGACCTCGGCGAACCGCTGCGCCATCTGCCGGTACCGCGCATCGTCGGTGGTCTGAGTCGTGCCGGGTACGGGGCACGTACCGGCCGCGATCAGCCGCGCCCGCTGCCGCGCGGCTGCCTGGGCGAGCTCGGCGCGGCGGTCGCGCAGGTCGCGCTCGAGGGCGTCCAGGTGCGTGGAAGGCGAGGATGCCAGCTCCGCCTGGGCGCGCTTGAGTTCCTTCTCGAACTGCGCGTCGTCGGCGCCGTCACGCTCTGCCGCCGCGACGACCTCCGGCCCGATGTCGAGCAGCCGTGGTGCGTCCCGGTCGAAGACGAAGAACTCCTCTTCGACACCCACGCTCCGCGTTCGCACCTGGATGTTGTGCCCGCCGAGCGGGACGGCTGATCACGCTCGGGCGAACCCATCATGGCGCCGCCGGCTCAGTCGCGCACCCGCCAGAAATGCCCGACCGGCCCCAGCCCCGCGCCGAGCGGGAACGAGTGGCGCACTGCCTCGGTGACGAACCGTTTGCCGTACTCGACGGCCTCCGGCATCGCCAGCCCCTGCGCGAGTGCCGCGGTGATCGCCGCGGCCAGCGTGTCCCCGGACCCGTGGGTGTGGTCGGTCTCCACCCGGGCTGCGGGGAACTCCAGGAACGACGCACCGTCGTACAGCAGATCCACCGCATCGCCGGCGAGATGGCCGCCCTTGACCAGCACCCACTGCGGGCCGAGGTCGTGCAGCGCGCGGGCCGCATCGTCCATGTCGGCTCGGTCGCGCACCTCGTGCCCGGTGAGCAGGCGTACCTCGCCGAGGTTCGGCGTGATGATCGTGGCCAGCGGGATGATCGTCTCGCGCAGCACGGCGAAGGCGTCCGGTTGCAGCAGCGGGTCGCCGTGTTGTGAGGCCGCGACCGGGTCGACGACGAACGGTGTGATGTTGCGGCGGCGCACCGCGGCGGCGACGGCGTACATGATCGGCGCGGACGCGAGCATCCCCGTCTTCGCCGCGTCGACGCCGATGTCGCCGGCCACCGAGTCGATCTGTTCGGCGACGGCTCTCGCCGGCAGTTCGTAAAAACCGCTGACGCCGAGTGAGTTCTGCACGGTGACCGCGGTGATCGCCGACATCCCGTGCACCCGGCAGGCGAGGAACGTCTTGAGATCGGCCTGGACGCCGGCGCCACCGCCCGAGTCCGAGCCGGCGATGGTCAGCGCTGTCGGCGGCCGACTCGTCAGCGTCATCGGGACAGTCGGTTTCATCGGGAAAGTATGGGCGGCGGGTCAGTTGTGCAGGACGGCGGCGCCGCTGAACCGACCGGCTGCGAGATCAGCGAGGGCGCGGTCGGCGTCGGCCATCCGGTACGGGTTGGTCCGGGCGCCGATCCCGAACCGTGCCGCCAGCGCCAGGAAGGTCGTGCCGTCCGCGCGGGTGTTCGCGGTGACAGTGCGCAGTTGTCGTTCGCCGAACAACTCGCGCTGGTAGTCCAGCGGCGGGATCTCCGACACCCAGATGCCCGCGACCGCCAGTGTGCCGCCCGGGGCGAGCGCGCGCAGCGCCACCGGCACGAGGTCGCCGGCCGGTGCGAACAGGATCGCGCCGTCGAGCTGCTCCGGGGGAGTATCGGCGGCGTCGCCGGCCGAGTCGACGCCGAGTTCCCGCGCCAGGGCGCGGTTGCCTTCGCCGCGGGTGAGCACATGCACCCGCACCCCCTCGTGCAGCGCCAGCTGCGCGGTGAGGTGCGCGCTGGCGCCGAATCCATAGATGCCGAGCGCGCCGCCCGGATGGACTTCAGCGCGCCGCAGCGCGCGGTAGCCGATGATGCCGGCGCACAGCATCGGGGCCGCCTGCTCGTCCGTGAGCCGCGCGGGCAGGGGATAGACGTAGGCGGCGTCGGCCACGCACCAGTCCGCGTACCCCCCGTCGACGTCCCAGCCGGTGAAGGTCGGGCCGAGGCAGAGGTTCTCCCGCTCGAGCCGGCAGTACCGGCAGTCGCCGTCAGTCCGGCCGAGCCACGGAACGCCCACTCTCTCGCCGAGCGCCGGCCGATGTACGCCGGGCCCGATCGCGTCGACCATCCCGACCACCTCGTGCCCGGGCGTCGTCGCTGCGCGGCGTGGCGGGAGATCGCCTTCGGCGAGATGCAGGTCGGTGCGGCACACCCCGCAGCAGCTCACCCGGATGCGCACCTGTCCCGCACCCGGTGTCGGTTCGTC
>JAVHVB010000063.1:0-8953 GCA_032160775.1 Pseudonocardiales bacterium
GCCCAGTCGACCAAGTGGTCGAGGAAGTCCAGCAGCGCCGGGTCGGCGTGCTGCGCGTCCTCGATCAACAGGATGACCGGACTGACGTCGGCCAGCCGCTCGAAGAACAGCCGCCAGCCGGCGAACAGCTCCTCGCGGCCCAGGGTGTTGTCCGCGCCTGGGTACGCCACGCCGAGCAGCCGTGCCAGCCGCGGGCCCACATAGCCCTGCTCGGCCTCATCGGGGACGAACTCGGGCAGCCGGGCGGCCAGCTTGCTCGCCGAGACCTCGGCCGCGTCCTCCTCGGCAATGCCGAAGCGCTGCCGGACGATCTCGGCGAGCGCCCAGAAGGCGACACCGTCGCCGTAGGACAGGCACCTGCCCTGGTGCCAGAAGATCGCCTCGGCCAGCCCGTCGATGTACTTGCGGAACTCCCAGCCCATGCGCGACTTCCCGACACCGGCCGGCCCGGACGCCAGCACGAGCCGCGGCGAGCGCCGCTCCGCACTTGCGTGCAGCAATTCCTTGACGGTACGCAGCTCGGCGTCCCGGCCGAGGAAGGGCGCCTCCAAGCCGTCCACCCGCTGCGAGCCGCCCACCCCGGACACCACCCGGGTCGCCCGCCACAGCCGGGCCGGCTCGCTCTTGCCTTTCAGGATGTGCTGACCTGCGTCGTCGAACCCGACCGACGCAGACGCCAGCCGCTGAGTCGCATCGTCGACGAGCACCCAACCCGACTCCGCGGCCGACTGCACGCGTGCCGCGGTGTTTACCGCATCGCCGGCGACCATGCCCTCGCCGGTAGCGCCGATCGTCACGGCAACCTCGCCGGTGACAACGCCTGCCCGGGCTGCCAAGCCCGTCGCGCCGACCCGCTCACCGAGTTCAGCGACGGCCGCGACCACGTCCAGGGCTGCCCGGACGGCCCGTTCGGCATCGCCCTCGGTCGCGATCGGCGTGCCCCAGACCGCCATGACGGCGTCGCCGATGAACTTCTCCACGATTCCGCCGTAGCGGGCGATCACCGTCCGCGCCGCGTCGAAGTACTCGGACAGGAGTTCGCGGACCTGCTCCGGGTCGCGCGACTCGGACAACGGGGTGAAGCCGACGAGATCGGCGAAAAGCACCGAACACACCCGCCGCTCGGCCAGCGGTTGCGCCGGCCCAGCGCTGGCCGGCCCGGCGTCTCCCGCGGCGAGGGACACGCCGCAGTCGCCGCAGAAGGCTGCGTCCGGCTCGACCGGGGCGGAACACGATGGGCAGGCGCGGGATATCGGCGCACCGCACCGACGGCAGAACCGCTTAGCCGCCGCATTCTCCGACCCGCAGGCCGCACACTCGATCAACGCATCCCGCCCTCTCCACCGGCCCGATCACCATAAGTCATGCGCGCGCGCGGGTCTGGTCGTTACGCCACACCGCCGGATGACCTGTTCGGCGGATCCGTCCGGTGAGGGATGCGGTGTGCCGGCGGTGAACTTGGCAGACTGTCCGGATGCGCGCGGCGGGCACGATCACCGAGCAGGACGCGCTCCAGATCCTCGGTGGCTCCCGGCGGCCGGCCGAGCACGCGGTCGACTACGCGCCGCCGCGGCCGCCGATCTACGGCGAGAGCGAGCGCTGGGCCGCACTGGAAGCGATGACGCCGGCGTGCCTGCCGGCCACCCGCGTCCTCGAGCTGCCCGGCGCCCAGGTGCAGGGCGCGAGGGGGTGGGTCGTGGTGGACGACCGGGCGATCACCTCCCTGAGCTGGTGGGAGTCGCACGCCCTCGAGCCGAACTTGGCCGGCGACGAGTGCACGCGGGAGCGGCGCCTCGACGGCACGCTGCTCAATCTGGCCACCATGATGGGGAAGAAGAACTACGGCCATTTCCTGCTGGACGGACTCGGCCGGCTGGCGGTGACGGAGCTGGCCGGCATCCGGGTCGAGGAGGTCGACTGGGTGCTCGTCCCAGGCTTCGACACGGCCGCGACCCGCCGCATGCTCGACGCCGCCGAGATCCCGCCGGAGAAGCGCATCGTCCCGCGGCGCGCGCTCGCGGTAACCCCTGACGTGGTGCTCGCGCCGTCGATGCCCGGGACGACGCGCGTGTACCGACCGAGTCTGCCCCGGTACCTGCGCACCCTTTCGCAACCGGCGGCCCGCGCGCCGCGTCGGCTCTACATCACCCGTCCGGACGACGCCCGCCGTCCGTTGACGAACCGTCCTGAACTGGCCCGGCTGGCCATGTCGCACGGATTCACCCCGATCGATCCGATGGGAAGCGATCTGGCTGCGCTGATGGGCAGCGCCGACGTGGTACTCGGCGAGCACGGCGCCGCGCTGGCCGATCTGGCGTTCTGCCGGCCCGGCACGCGGGTGATCGAACTGATCCCGTCGGATCACATGCATCCGTACTACTTCAGCCTCGCGATGGCGGCCGACCTCGACTACGCCGCGGTCGTGTGCCGCAGTGCCGAGGTCCGGCCGCCCGACCGGCCGGGGCCGAGTCCGCACAGCGTCGAGGTGCCCCTCGACGCGCTGTCCGACGCGCTGTCCGACGCGCTGGCCGCGCTGCCGGCCTGATCTCCTCAGGCCGCGACGGTCTCCGTGGCCGCCGGCTCCAGCGCATGCTCGAGTATCTCCGCGACGTCGCCGACCGGGCGCACGTCCAGCGCTTCGAGCACCTCGGCCGGGACGTCGTCCAAGTCCGGCTCGTTGCGCTGCGGGATGAACACGGTCTTCAGCCCGGCCCGCTGCGCGGCGAGCAGCTTCTGCTTCACCCCGCCGATGGGCAGCACCCGGCCGTTGAGTGTCACCTCGCCGGTCATCCCGACGTCCGAGCGGACCGGCCGGCCGGACGCGAGTGAGGCCAGCGCGGTCACCATCGTGACGCCGGCGGACGGGCCGTCCTTGGGCACTGCACCGGCCGGCACGTGCAGGTGCACGGCGCGGTCGAACGCGGCGCCGTCGATGCCGTGCTCATCGCCGTGTGAACGCAGGTAGCTCAGCGCGATGTGCGCCGACTCCTTCATCACGTCGCCGAGCTGGCCGGTGAGGGTCAACCTCGGCTCACCTGGCATCGACGTCGCTTCGATGAACAGCACGTCGCCGCCGGTGCCGGTCACCGCCAGTCCCGTCGCCACGCCAGGCACGGACGTTCGCTCCGCCGACTCGGGCAGGAAGCGCGGTCGACCGAGGAAGTCGCGCAGGTTCGCATCGTCCACCGCAACGGGACCACTGTCGGTCGCGAGCCGGGTCGCCACCTTGCGCAGCACCCGGGCGAGCGCGCGTTCGAGCTGCCGGACGCCGGCCTCACGCGTGTACTCACCGGCGATGCGGCGCAGTGCCTCGTCGCTGACCGTCACCTCGTCGGCCTTGAGCGCCGCGCGTTCCAGCTGCCGGGGCAGCAGATGGGTGCGGGCGATGGAGACCTTGTCGTCCTCGGTGTAGCCGTCGAGGTTGACGACCTCCATCCGGTCATACAGCGCGGCCGGAATCGTCTCGGCGACGTTCGCGGTGGCGAGGAACAGCACGTCGGACAAGTCGAGGTCGACCTCGAGGTAGTGATCGCGGAACGTGTGGTTCTGCGCGGGGTCGAGCACCTCGAGCAGCGCCGCGGCCGGGTCGCCGCGGAAGTCCGAACCCACCTTGTCTATCTCGTCGAGCAGCACGACCGGGTTCATTGAGCCGGCCTCGGTGATCGCCCGGACGATGCGGCCGGGCAGCGCGCCGACGTAGGTGCGCCGGTGCCCGCGGATCTCCGCCTCGTCCCGGACGCCGCCGAGCGCGACCCGGACGAACTTGCGGCCGAGCGAGCGGGCGACGGACTCGCCGAGCGAGGTCTTGCCGACGCCGGGCGGGCCGACGAGCGCGAGCACCGCGCCCGAACCGCGGCCGCCGACGACCTCCATGCCGCGCTCGGCCCGGCGGGCCCGCACGGCGAGGTATTCGACGATCCGGTCCTTCACGTCGTCCAGCCCGTGGTGGTCGGCGTCGAGCACCGCGCGGGCAGCTGCGATGTCAGCGTTGTCGGCCGTCCGGTTGGTCCACGGCAGATCGAGGACGGTGTCCAGCCAGGTCCGGATCCAGCCCGCCTCGGGCGACTGGTCGGACGCCCGTTCGAGTTTGCCGACCTCGCGCAGGGCCGCTTCGCGCACCTTGTCCGGCAGCTCGGCCGCCTCGACCCGGGTGCGGTAGTCGTCGGCGCCTTCGGGTTCGCCCTCGCCGAGTTCCTTGCGGATGGCGGCGAGCTGCTCGCGCAGCAGGAACTCGCGTTGCCGCTTGTCCATGCCCTCGCGCACGTCGTCGCGGATCTTCTCGGTGACCTCGAGCTCGGCCAGGTGTTCGCGCGCCCAGCCCAGGACGAGGGTCAGCCGGGCGGTGACATCCGGCGTCTCGAGGAGTTCGCGCTTCTGCTCGTCAGAGATGTAGGGGGCGTAGCCGGCCATGTCGGCCAGTTCGGACGGGTCGCTGATCTTCTGAACGGTGTCGATGACCTGCCACGCGTTGCGGCTCTGCAAGATGGCGACGACCACGCCCTTGTACTCGGTCGCGAGCTCGCGGACGGCGTCGGTGACCGGCTCGTCCTCGACCGGTTGGGCTTCGACCCAGAGGGCGGCGCCGGGGCCGGGAACGCCGGAGCCCAGCTTCGCCCGAGCACCGGCGCGCAGCACGGCGGCCGGCGAGCCGCCGGGCAACCGGCCGACCTGCTCGATCTCGGCGAGCACGCCGTAGGTGGGGTAGCGGTCGGCCAGGCGCGGGGCCAGCAGCAGCTGGCCGTCCGAGCCGGCGCGCGCCGCGTCGATGACCGCGCGGGCGTCGCCGTCCAGCTCGACCGGCACGACCATGCCGGGCAGGACGACCAGATCAGGCAGGGAAAGGATCGGCAGGGTCAACACATCAGGCACGGAGAGCTCCTCGACTCTTGAGCGTTAAAGGCTCAAGTCTTGGATCGTGGTAGATGTTCCCGCTCCCCGAGTTGCCGGCATCGCAAAAAGTTGCCCGCCGCTCAGTACGCGTACACGCGACGAGGGGCGGACAACTCGCGGTATTGCTAGCTGCGGGTGCCGCGCGGCACGTGCGGCATGATCGCGTCCGGCGGGATCACGCCGAGTCGGCCTGCGTGGTAGTCCTCGAGCGTCTGGACCAGCTCGTCGCGGGTGTTCATGACGAACGGCCCGTAGTGGACCATCGGCTCGTTGATCGGCTCGCCGCCGAGCAGCAGCACCTCGAGCGAGCTGGTCCGACTGTCCTGCTTCGCGTCGGCCGAGATGGTGATCCGGTCGCCTGCGCCGAAGACAGCCAGCTGGCCGGCCGAGATCGGCTCGGCCTTCGGCCCCACGGTGCCGGACCCGGCGTAGACGTACGCGAGTGCGTTGTGGGTGGGCTGCCAGGGCAGCGAAAGCTGGGCGTCGGCAACGACGGAGGCGTGCAACAGGGTGATCGGCGTGTGCGTGCTGCCCGGCCCCTTGTGCCGGATGCCGTCCGGACCCTCGATCTCGCCGGCGATGACGCGCAGCAGCGAGCCGCCGTCCTCGGATGCGAGCAGCAGCAGGTCGGCCGCCTCGACCGGCTGGTAGGCCGGGGCGAGGAACTTGTCCGCCGCGGGCAGGTTGACCCAGAGCTGGAAGCCGTTGAACAGGCCGCCGTCCTCGACCAACTTCTCCGGCGGAGTCTCGATGTGCAGTAGCCCGGCGCCCGCGGTCATCCACTGGGTGGAGCCCTCGCGGATGACGCCGCCGCCACCGTGCGTGTCCTGGTGGATGAACTGGCCGTCGATCAGGTAGGTGACCGTCTCGAAGCCGCGGTGCGGGTGCCAGCTGGTGCCTCTCGGCTCCCCGGCGGCGTAGTCGACCTCGCCCATCTGATCCATCATGATGAACGGGTCGGTGTACCGGTACGGGATGCCCGCCATCGTGCGGCGCACAGGGAAGCCCTCGCCCTCGTACCCGGTCGGGCCGGTCGAGATCGCGAGCACCGGACGCTCGGTGTCGCCGAGTGACGCGCCCTTCACCCGGGGCAGTACCAGGGTGTCGGCAGTTACCGCAGCCATTGCTTCCAACCTCCTCAAGAATTTGTTGCATACGCAACTGCTTAGGGAACATCGGCGCCGAATTGGCTATTCCACTCATAACGGGGCCGATCGAGGAGAGGACGCGAGAACAGTGGCATTGTTCGGCAAGGAACACGTCGAGCGCTACGAGCAGACCGACGGCGCCGAGGGTTACCGGTGGCGCAACGGCACATCGATCCTGTTGCTGCACACGAAGGGCCGCAAGAGCGGCAAGGATTACACGCACCCGCTGATCTATCGCGATTTCGACGACAAGTACCTGATCGTCGCCTCCAAGGGCGGCGCACCCGAGCCGCCGGAGTGGTACCTCAATCTCGAGGCCGACCCGGAGGTCACCGTGCAGATCAAGGGCGAGCGGTTCCGGGCGCGGGCCCGGGTGGCGACACCGGACGAGAAACCGGCGATGTGGCGGCACATGACCGAGGCGTGGCCGGACTACGACGCCTACCAGGAGAAGACCGACCGGGAGATTCCGGTCGTCGTCCTCGAGGCGGCGTGACAAGCTAAGGCCATGGCTAAGGACGGCGCACCGGACCCGGCGAAGGACAAGTTCCGCGAGGCGCTGGAGCGCAAGCGCGGCAAGCAGCACCCGCACGAGGCGGCGTCGCAGCAGAACTCGAAGGTGCAGGACGCCCAGGGAGCCGCCGCAAAGCGGATGTTCCGCCGCAAGAGCGGCGGCTAGCCTAGATCTCCGGCCAGGCGCGCCAGTGCTCGCTCGGCGCGTACCGGCTGCGGTAGTAGATGAGCGGGTACCGGCTCGGGTCGGCGGCCAGGTCGCGCACCGCGCCGAGCACGATCGTGTGGTCACCGGCATCGTGCTCGGCCGCCAGTTCGCAGTCGATCCACGCCGACACCCCACCGAGGATCGGCGCGCCGAGCGGGCTCGGCCGCCAGCTCACGCCGGCGAACCGGTCCGCGCCGAGACGAGCGAACAGCTCGCTCAGCTCGTGCTGGTCATGCGCCAGGACGTTCACGCAGAACCGGCCCGTCGGCCGGATCTGCGGCCACGTCGTCGAGGTGCGGGCCGCGCTGAAGCTGATCAGCGGCGGGTCGAGCGACTGCGAGACGAACGACTGGCAGGTGAAGCCGATCGGCTCTCCGGCCAGCGCCGTGACGACCACGACGCCGGTCGCGAAGGCCCCGAGCACCTCGCGCATCCGCTCCGGCGTCGGTTCGCCGGCGTGCTGTCGCTCCACCCTGCGGAACCCTACCGAGGCAGCGGTAAAGTAGAACACGTTCTTATTCGGCGCGGACGGACGTTGAGGGGCTGCTGGTGACAGGAATCTGTGCGGGCCGGGTGGTCATCGTCACCGGCGCGGGCCGGGGCATCGGCGCCGAACACGCGCTCGAGTTCGCCCGCCAGGGCGCCCGGGTCGTCGTGAATGACATCGGCGGCGCGCTGGACGGTTCGGGCAGCGACCGCACCCCCGCGCAGGAGATCGTCGACCGGATCCGCGACGCCGGCGGCGAGGCCGTCACCAGCTATGAGGACGTCACCGACTGGGACGGCGCCGCGCGTCTCGTCGACACGGCGGTGCAGACCTTCGGCGGGCTGCACACCCTCGTCAACAACGCCGGTGCGGTCCGTGACCGGATGTTCGTCAACATGTCCGCCGACGAGTGGGACACCGCCATCCGGGTCAACCTGCGCGGGCACTTCTGTCCCGCCCGGCACGCAGCGGCGTACTGGCGGGACCGGGCCAAGGCCGGTGACCCGGTTGACGCGCGGATCGTCAACACGAGCTCCGGTGCCGGGCTGATGGGCAGCCTCGGCCAGGCGAACTACGGTGCGGCCAAGGCGGCCATCGCCGCGCTCACACTGATGCAGGCCGCCGAACTGGCCCGCTACGGCGTCACCGCCAACGCCATCGCCCCGTCGGCGCGCACCCGGATGACCGAGGCGGTGTTCGCGGACATGATGGCCGAGGTCGAGAGCGGCTTCGACGCGATGGCGCCGGCGAACATCGCCCCGCTGGTCGTCTGGCTCGGCAGCAACGAAGCCTCGGACGTCACCGGCCGGGTGTTCGAGGTCGAGGGCGGCAAGATCTCGGTCGCCGACGGTTGGCAGCACGGCACCCCGGTCGACCGCGGTGCGCGGTGGGATCCGGCCGAGGTCGGCGCGGCCGTCCGGGACCTGCTGGGACGGTCACCGCAGCCGGCCCCGGTGTACGGAACCGTTTGATCCGAGGCTCTGCTGGGCAGGATTTGCGGGTCATGGCGGGACAGTCGAAGGCCTCCAGCGGCGAGCCGTCGGCGAATGGTGTTGCCGACACCACGCTCGTCGCCAACCGCTACGAGATCCAGGAGCTGCTCGGCCGCGGCAGCATGGGCGCGGTCTACTGCGCCCGTGACGTCGTGCTCGAGCGCGATGTCGCGCTCAAACTGTTCCCCGCCGAGGCTGCCGATCCGCAGCAGGCGGTCCGCTACGAGCAGGAAGCACGGGTACTCGCCCGGCTGAGCCACCCCGGGCTGGTCACCGTCTACGACGCCGGTATCGACGCGACCCTGGCCGACGCGCCGCGGCCCTATCTCGTCATGGAGCTCGTCCGCGGCCCGACCCTCGCCGATCGGCTGCGCGACGGCGCATTGCCGCCGGAGCAGGTCGCGGCTGTGGCGGCCCAGCTCGCCTCGGCGCTGGCGCACATCCACCGACGAGAGGTCGTGCACCGCGACGTCAAGCCGGCGAACATCCTGCTGCGCGATGCCGAGGACGGCAGCCGATACCCGGCGGCCACCTTGACCGACTTCGGCATCGCCCGGCTGATCGACGGCACGCGTATCACGATGACCGGCTACACCCTCGGCACCGCGAACTATCTGAGCCCGGAACAGCTCAACGGCGGCGAAGTGGCGGCCGCCAGCGACATCTACTCGCTCGGGCTCGTCCTGCTCGAGTGCCTGACCGGCGAGGTCGTCTA
>JAVHVB010000064.1:0-5928 GCA_032160775.1 Pseudonocardiales bacterium
GCCGGTGCAGCGCAAGCCGGTGCAGCGCAAGCCGATCCGGCGCAAGCAGCGCAGGCAACTGCGGCTGGCCGGCCTCGACGGACGGCTGCGCTTCGGCTTCGCGGCCGTCTGCACGCTGCTGCTCATCATCGGCGGCCGGCTCGTGCAACTGCAGGGCGTCGAGCAGGGCCACCTCGCCGGCCAGGCCGCCGCGCAGCGGGTCGACACGATCACCCTGCACGCGCTACGCGGTTCGATCGTCGACCGCTTCGGTGTCCCGCTCGCCTACACCTCCAACGCGCAGGACATCACGGCCGACCCGCAGCAGGTCCGGCCCGAGGACCGGCAGCACTACGCCGAAGTCCTGGCGCCCCTGCTGCAGGTGTCGCAGAAGTCGATCCTGGACGGACTTGCGAAGCCCGGGCAGTACGCGCTGCTCGCGACCGCGCTCTCGCCGAGCGCGGCCCAGCAGGTGGAGGACCTCGCGCTGGGCGGGATCTACACGCAGGCGACGACCGAGCGGCAGTATCCCGGCCATCGCACAGCCGCGAACATTCTCGGCACGGTGCACTCGGACGGCACCGGCGCAGCCGGCATCGAGGCCAGCCTCGAGAAACTGCTCGCCGGCCACGACGGCGCGATGACCTACTCGGTCGACAACCTCGGCAGCGTCAACCCGGCGAGCCGCACGACGAGCGACCCGGCGCGCAACGGTGCGACGGTGCGGCTCACGATCGACCAGAACCTGCAGTACACAGCGCAGCAGTTGCTGGACAAGGACGTGCCGGAGTCCGGCGCCCGCGGCGCGCAGATGGCGATCCTCGACGCGCACACCGGTCAGGTGCTCGCACTCGCCTCGTCCGGCACCTTCGACGCCACCGATCCGAACACCATCGACCCGTACACGCCGATCAACCCGCCGGTCATGTCCGCGTTCGAGCCGGGCTCGGTGCAGAAGGCGATCACCTTCGCCGCGGGCCTCCAGCAAAAGGTCATCACGCCGAAGACCGTGTTCAACGTGCCCGGGTCGATCCACATGGGTGGGATCACGATCAGCGACGCGTGGGCGCACGGCCCGCAGCCGTTCACCGCGACCGGCATCCTCGCCGAGTCGTCGAACGTCGGCACGCTGAAGATCGCCAAGCTGATCGGCCGGCAGGCCTGGTACCGCTACGAGAAGGCGTTCGGCGTCGGCATCAAGACCGGCATCGAGTTGCCGGCCGAGAGCAGCGGCTACATCCCGCCACTCAAGGACTGGTCGGCCTCAACCTTCGCCAACGTGCCGTTCGGGCAGGGCGAGAGCATGACGGTCCTGCAACTGGCCTCGATCTACCAGACCATCGCCAACGACGGCGTACGGATCCCGCCGCGAATCGTGCAGGCGGTGACGGCCGCCGACGGCACCGTCACCGAGACGCAGCAGCCGGCGGGTGTCCGGGTGATCAAGCCGGCAACCGCGCTGACCCTGCGCACCATGCTGGAGTCGGTGACCCAGTTGGGCGGCACCGGCGTGAAGGCCGCCATCCCGGGCTACCGGGTCGCCGGCAAGACCGGCACCGCGCAGCAGCCGGACCCCAACCACGGGGGCGCCTACTCCAGCTGGATGTTCTGGGACACCTTCGCCGGCATGGTGCCGGCCGACAACCCGCAGTTCGTCGTCGCGATCATGGTCGACAACCCGGCCCACGGGCTCGAGGGCGGCGACGTCGCCGCCCCGCTGTTCCACGACGTCGCGAGCTACGAACTGCAGCACGCGCACATCCCGCCGACCGGCTCGCTGTCGAAGCACGTCCCGCTCGAGGACTGCACCCGGATGAACCCGATCTACCTGCCCGCTAACGTCTGCTGACGTGCAACAACCCGGGGTTCCGCGGCCGACCCTGGTCCGGCCCGTCCGCCTCTCCGCGCTCGCCGACGGCGCGCTGCGCGGCGCCGACGTCGAGGTCACCGGCATCACGTCGGGCACCGGGTTCGTCCGGCCGGGTGACCTGTTCGCGGCGCTTCCCGGCACGCGTACCCACGGTGCGGCCCACGTCCCCGACGCGCTCGCGGCCGGCGCGGTCGCCGTGCTCACCGACGAGGCCGGCGCGGCGCTGCTCGAGCAGGACCTGCCGCTGCTCGTGGTGGACGACGTCCGCCGGGTGCTGGGCCCGATCAGCGCGCGGGTGTACGAGGACCCGAGCAGGCAGATGTCGGTCCTGGGCGTCACCGGCACGAGCGGCAAGACGACGACGACGTTCCTGCTGCGTGCCGGACTCGTCGCCGCGGGCCACGTGCCGGGACTCATCGGCACCGTCGCGACGATGATCGGCGAGGACGAGGTGAAGACCGGCTTCACCACACCCGAGGCGCCTGAGGTGCACGCGCTGCTCGCCGTGATGCGCGAGCGCGGCGTCACCCATGTCGCGATGGAGGTGTCCAGTCACGCGCTCGCGATGGGCCGCGCGGACGGCGTCTCGTTCGCCGTCGCCGCCTTCACCAACCTGTCCGAGGACCATCTGGACTTCCACGACGACATGGAGGACTACTTCGCCGCGAAGGCGAAGCTCTTCGACGCCGGGCGCAGCCGGGCCGCGGTGGTCGTCGTCGACGATGCGTGGGGCGTGCGGCTGACCGAGACCGTGCCCGGCCCGGTCGCCACGGTGACCACGATCGGCGAGCGCCGGGCGACGTGGGAGGCGAGCGCGATCACCGACCAGCCGGACGGCAGCACAACGTTCCGCATCGTCGGCCCGGACGCCGACCTGGCGGCGGGTTGTGCGGTGCCCGGCCGGTACAACGTCGCGAACGCCGCGCTCGCGCTGGCCATGCTGCACGAGGTCGGTGTCGCGCCGGCCGTCGCCGCGCTCGCGATCGCGCGGGCCTCGGTGCCCGGCCGAATGGAGCGGGTGGACGCGGGCCAGCGCTTCCTCGCCGTCGTCGACTACAGCCACAAGCCGGCCGCCGTCGACGGGGCGCTGCGCGCGTTGCGGCCGCGCACCCCGGCCCGGGTGATCGTCGTGCTGGGCTGGGGCGGCGACCGGGACCGGGGCAAGCGGCCGCACATGGGCGAGATCGCCGCCCGCGGGGCCGACCTCCTCATCGTCACCGACGACAACCCGCGGTCCGAGGACCCCGCCGCGATCCGGCGCGCCATGCTCGACGGCGCGCTCGCGGTCCCGGCCGACGAGCGCGGCGAGGTGCGCGAGGTCGGCGACCGTGCCGCGGCGATCGCGGTCGCGGTGGCGGCGGCCGGCGAGGGTGACACCGTCCTGGTTGCCGGCAAGGGCCACGAGACCGGCCAGGAGATCGCCGGCGTGGTGCACCCCTTCGACGACCGCGTCGTGCTGCGCGCGGCACTCGAGGCCGCGAGATGATCGAGCTCGCCCTCGGCGAGGTCGCCGGCATCGTCGGTGGCCGGCTGCACGCAGTCGATCCCGCCACGCTCGTCACCGGCAGCGTCGAGTTCGACTCGCGCCAGGTGACCGCCGGCGGGTTGTTCCTCGCGATCGACGGCGAGCACGTCGACGGTCACGACTTCACCGGTGCCGCGGTGGCCGCCGGAGCGGTCGCGAGCATCGTGACCAGACCGGTGGACGGCCCCTCCGTCGTCGTGGGTGACGCGTTCGCCGCGCTCGCCGACCTGGCTTCCGCAGTGGTCCGGCGGTTGCCGCAGGTGACCGTCGTCGGCGTCACCGGCTCGTCCGGCAAGACCTCGACCAAGGACCTGCTCGACCAGCTGCTGCGCCGGCTCGGCCCGACGGTCGCGCCGCCCGGCTCGTTCAACAACGAGCTGGGCCACCCGTACACGGTCCTGCGCGCCACACCCGAGACCCGGTACCTCGTGCTCGAGACCAGCGCCCGCGGCGTCGGCCACATCCGGTTCCTCACCGAGATCGCGCCGCCGCACATCGCCGTCGTGCTGAACGTCGGCAGCGCGCACCTGGGCGAGTTCGGCTCGCGCGCGGCGATCGCCGCGGCGAAGGGCGAGTTGGTCGAGGCGTTGACGGCCGACGGCGTCGCGGTGCTGAACGCCGACGATCCGCTGGTCGCGGCGATGGCAGCACGCACCCCGGCGAGGATCGTGCTGGTGGGGGAGTCGCCGGCGGCGGACGTGCGGGCGGTCGATGTCCGGCTGGACGAACTCGGCCGCGCCTCGTTCGCGCTGCGGACGCCGGCGGGCGACACCGACGTCCGGTTGCGCCTGAGCGGCCGGCACCACGTCGGCAACGCACTGGCCGCGGCGGCGGTGGCCCTCGAGTGCGGGATGGCGCCGGCCGACATCGCCGGCGTCCTCGCCGCCGCGACGCCGGTGAGCCGCTGGCGGATGGAGCTGACCGAGCGGGCCGACGGCGTGCTCGTGATCAACGACGCGTACAACGCCAACCCCGAGTCGGCGCGCGCGGCGCTCGAGACGTTGGCCGGGGTCGCCGCGACGCGCAAGGCGAGCGGCGGCCGCGCATTCGCAGTGCTGGGGCAGATGGCCGAACTGGGTGACGAGGGGCCGGTGCAGCATGAGGAACTGGGCCGGTTCGCCGCCGGCCTGGGCATCGACCGCGTGGTCGCCGTCGGCGAGGTGGCCCGGCCGATCGCGCACGCCGCAGCTCTGGAAAGCTCGTGGCGCGGCGCGGCGAGCTGGGTGGCCGATGTCGACGACGCGGTCGGCCTCCTGCGCACCGAGCTGCGACCGGGCGATGTCGTGCTCGTGAAGGCGTCGCGCGCGGCGAGCCTCGAACGGGTCGCGCAGGCGATCGCCGACGATACGGTGGCCGGGCGCCGAGAGGACGGAGGCGAATCCGAATGAGTACCCCACCGAATCGCTCCGCAAAGGGCGCTCCGCGATTCGGCGTGGACCCCGAAAAGCCATGAAACCCATCTTCATCGCGGCCGTCTTCGCCCTGATGACCTCGATCCTCTGCACGCCGATGGTCGTCGTCTACTTCCGCCGCCGCGGCTTCGGCCAGGAGATCCGCGACGACGGCCCGCAGACCCACCTCGTCAAGCGCGGCACGCCCACGATGGGCGGCGTAGCGATCATCGGCTCGACGCTCGTCGGCTATGTCGTCGCGCACATCGTCATCGCCATCCGCGGCGGGGGCGGCCCGAACGCGTCCGGCCTGCTGGCCCTGTTCCTGATGGTCGGGCTGGGCGCGGTGGGCTTCGTCGACGACCTCATCAAGATCCGCCGCCAGCGCAGCCTGGGCCTGCGCGCCCGGGCCAAGTTCCTCGGCCAGCTGATCGTCACCGTTGCGTTCGCGATCCTCTCCCTGCAGTTCCCGGACAAGTACGGGCGGCATCCGGCCTCGACGCATCTGTCCTACGTGCGCGACATCGGCGCGATCACGATCGGCGCCGTCGGGTTCGTGATCCTCGCGTACCTGATCATTTCCGCGACCTCGAACGCGGTGAACCTCACCGACGGGCTGGACGGGCTGGCCGCGGGGGCCGCGGCGATGGTGTTCGGCGCGTTCGCGCTCGTCTCGTTCCTCCAGTACCGCAACCCGTGCGAGCCGACGTTCCACCAGGGCTGCTACCAGGTCCGCGACTCGTTGGATCTGGCACTGGTGGCCGCGTCCGCGCTCGGTGCTTGTTTCGGCTTCCTCTGGTGGAACGCCCCGCCCGCGCAGATCTTCATGGGCGACACCGGCTCGCTCGCGCTCGGCGGGCTGATGGGCGGGCTGGCGATCCTCAACCGCACCGAACTGCTGCTGGTCGCCCTCGGCGGGCTGTTCGCGGCGATCACCCTGTCGTCGATCATGCAGACCGGCTGGTTCAAGCTCACCCGAAGACGCACCGGCACGGGGCGCCGGATCTTCAAGATGGCGCCGCTGCATCACCACTTCGAGCTCGGCGGCTGGGAACCGGTCACCATCATCGTCCGCTTCTGGATCATGGGCGGGATGGCCGTCGCCTTCGGTATGGGCCTGTTCTACGCGGACTTCATCGGCAATGGCTGACCCGCTGCGCGGG
>JAVHVB010000065.1:0-9246 GCA_032160775.1 Pseudonocardiales bacterium
CCCGGCCCGTTCGGCCGGCGGGCAGAAAAATGCCGGGCGGCCCGGGGGGTAGGCCGCCCGGCAGGTCCGGGTGTCAGAGTGGTCGCGATCAGTAGCGGTCGACCGGGTCGGCCGGGTCGAGGTAGACGGTCCCCGGGGCGCGCGCGACGACGGTCGTGCGATTGCGCCGGCTCAGCCAGTAGAAGACCTCGAACAACAGCCAGACGATCCCGATCACCAACAGGATGACGCCGACCACGTGCATGTCGATGCCGCTGAGGTGATCTCTGGTCACGGCCCACTTCAGGATCGCACCCACTGCGATCAGGAAAAGTGCTCCACCGATCCGCATGATGAACCTCCGCCATCTCACCCGGCGAGCCGGGACCCCGTGTCGACGCAAGGCATACCCGCAGCCGGTCCCGCCTTAACCGCACGCACACACCAAATCCGGATCCGACGCCGGGATGACTATCGTCGCGTCATGGCCGCTCGCAGCTCCCGCCCGTCAGCCCGCACACCCAAGCCGCGTCCGGCCGGCCGCCCGTACGACGTCGTGGTGTTCGGCGCCACCGGGTTCGCCGGCCGGCTCACCGCCGAGTACCTGGCGCAGACGGCGCCGCCGGACTGCCGCTGGGCGATTGCCGGTCGCAGCGAACGCAAGCTCGCCGAGGTACGGGACGAACTGGCGCTCGGCGACGTGCCGCTGATCACCGCCGATGTCGACGACGCGGCGTCGCTGCGCTCCCTCGCGGAGAGCACCCGGGTGCTGATCACCACGGTCGGCCCCTACGTGCTCTACGGCGACGGCGTCGTCGCCGCCTGTGCAGCGGCCGGCACCGACTACCTGGACGTCACCGGCGAGCCGGAGTTCGTCGAGCGCAGCTACGTGCGCCACCACGACGCGGCCGTCGCGTCCGGCGCGCGGATCGTGCACGCAGCCGGCTTCGACTCGATCCCGCACGACCTCGGCGCCTACTTCACCGTGCTCCAACTGCCCGCGGGTGTCCCGCTCGAGATCGCCGGCTACGTCCGCGGCTCGATGGCGATCTCCGGCGGCACGTTCGCCACGATGCTCACCGGCGCGGCACGCGCCCGGCAGAGCATCGCGGCCGTGCGCGAGGGACGCGCGGCCCGCGGGCCGGTCGAGGGGGGCCGCCGGATCCACGCCGGCGGCGGACGGCCGGGCCGCGATCCGGTGGACGGCGGGTGGGTGCTGCCCTTCCCCTCGCTCGACCCGATGGTGGTCGCGCAGTCGGCGCGCGCCCTGGAGCGCTACGGGCCGGACTTCTCCTACACCCACCACGTCTCGGTCCCGAAGCTGCTGCAGGCAGCCGGGCTGACCGGCGCCGTCACCGGCCTCGTCCTCGCCGCGCAGGTGCCACCCGCCCGGCGCGCGCTGCAGCGGCGGCTCGCACCGGGTGACGGGCCGTCTGCGGACAAGCGCGCGCGCAGCTGGTTCACCGTCACCTTCGTCGGCACGGGCGGCGGGCAGCGGGTCGTCACCAGGGTGTCCGGCGGCGATCCCGGGTACACCGAGACGGCCAAGATGCTCGGCGAATCGGCGCTGTGCCTCGCCTACGACGAGCTGCCCGAGACCGCGGGCCAGGTCACGACGGCGCAGGCGATGGGTGAACCGCTCATCGACCGGCTGGCCAAGGCCGGCATCGGCTTCGACGTGATCGGCTGAGCCGGCTACTCGGGGACGTGCCCCAGATCCTCGTCGTCCGGTGGCCGCGGGAACCTGGTCGTCGGCTGCCCGGACGGTGACGGCCGGGCCGGTCGCTGGTCCGGGAAGAACGGCGGCGGCTGCTCCGGCGCGACATAGGCGGGCTCGGCCCGCGCCGGTGCACCACCAGACGGTGCCTGCTGGTCGTCATCGGCCCGCTCCCGCAGCAGGACCATTACCGACGCCGCGACGAGTGCGGTGACCAGGGCCAGCACGATGCAGGCGAACACGGTGACCGAGCTCGGGCTCAGCGGCCCGAACAGGGTCTTCTCGAAACGCGAGCCGCCGGTCGCCGGCTGGTCGTTGACCAGTGCGCGCACGTAGGTGGCGATCGTCGTCGCGCCCAGGGCGGCGAGCCAGCACGCGACGGCGATCCGGCCGAACGTCGCCGGCCCGCGGACGACGAGCGACACGAACGCCGCCGTCAGCAGGAGCGTGATCGCGATGAACAGCAACTGGCTCAACCAGGTGTGCTGGGTGTCGCCGGACAGCGGGGTGAACCGCCAGTTGAGGGAGAGCAACGCGATCTTGAAGTCGCGCACGAGCGAGCTGCGCTCGTTGACGATCCAGTGGGCGTCCCGTTCGGCCAGCCACTGATTGCCGAGTGCGGCGATGACGACGAGTTCGGTCAACACCGCTGCGAGCACGACGTTGCCCGGCCGGACAGGCGGGGCTTCGGGCCGGGTGCGGACCGGCTCGGACGGCTGGCTGACGGGGTCCATCCGGACAACGTAAGGCATCAATCGCTGGACTCTGCGCCATACACTCGGCCCATGGCCGATCATGAGGAAGTACCGGTGGAAACCGCGGCCGACGAGGCCTCCGCGCACGACATCCCGCTGCCGGAGCACCTGCGCGAGGCGATCTCGCGGGACTGGGATCCGGCCCCCGCGATGCCCCATCCGGCGCCCCCGGAGGTCGCACCACACGCGGCCCGCCGGCGCGCGGCGCTGTCCCAGCTGTTCGCCGGCCGGCTCATCGTGGTGCCGGCCGGCGCGACCAAGGTGCGCGCGAACGACACCGACTACCCGTTCCGGGCAGCGAGTTCGTTCACCTGGCTCACCGGCGAGACGGCGGCCGAGGCGGTGCTCGTGCTGACGCCGGCGGGCGACGGTCACGACAGCGTGCTCTACCTGCGCGAATACGCGCAGGCCGGCGATGTGGAGTACTTCACCGGCCGCGTGCACGGAGCGCTGTGGGTGGGCAACGTGCCGAGCCTGCCCGACACCGAGCGGCTGCTCGGGCTGCGCGTGCGACCGCTCGGCGCCCTGGCCGGCGACCTCGCCGGATTCCGCGACGACGCGGTGGCGCTGTTGCGCGGGTTCGACCCGTCGGTCGACGCTCTCTTCCCGCACGGCGAGGACGGCGAACTCGCCCAACAGCTCGACGAGCTGCGACTGACGAAGGACGAGTGGGAGCTCGCGCGGCTGCGCTTCGCGTGCGAGGCGACCGCCCGCGGCTTCGCCGATGTCGCGCGCGAGCTGCCGCGGGTGATCGGCCGCACAGACCTGCGCGGCGAGCGCTGGCTGGAGGGGACGTTCTGGCGGCGCGCCAGGCTCGAGGGCAACGAGGTCGGCTACACCTCCATCGTCGGCTCCGGCACGCACGCGACGACGCTGCACTGGTGGCGCAACCACGGCGACGTCCGGCCGGGCAGCCTGCTGCTCGCCGACATGGGTGTCGAGACCGACGAGCTGTACACCGCGGATGTCACCCGGACGATGCCCGTCGACGGTGAATGGTCACCGGCCCAGCTCAAGGTTTATCGCGCGGTGCTCGAGGCGCAGGCAGCCGGAATCGCCGAAGTGAAGGCGGGCGCCGATTTCTACGCGCCGCACCGGGCCGCCCAGTTCGTGCTCGCCGATCACTTGCACGCCTGGGGACTGCTGCCGGTGTCGGCCGAAGTCTCCTGCGACGAGGACGCGCAGCGACCGGGCGCCGGCCTGCACCGCCGGTACACGTTGCACGGCACATCGCACATGCTCGGCATCGACGTCCACGACTGCGCGCTGGCCCGCGAGGACGTCTACCGGGCCGGCCCGCTCGCGGCGGGCTACGTCGTCACCGTCGTGCCGGGCCTGTACTTCCAGACCAACGACCGCTCCGTCCCGGCTGAACTGCGCGGCATCGGCGTCCGCATCGAGGACGACGTGGCGGTGACCGACGGCGCCGCGGACAACCTGTCCGCGATGCTGCCGCGCGAGCCGGACGAGGTGACGGCGTGGATGCGCGAGGTGCAGGGCACGTCCCCTGCGCCGCTGTGACGTTGATGCAGTGGACGACCTCTTCATCGCGCCGACGCGGGGGCTGCCGGGCGGCCTGCTCATCCCGGACGGCGAGCTCGTCGAGCGGTTCACCCGCTCGTCCGGCCCGGGCGGGCAGTCGGTCAACACGACCGACAGCCGGGTCGCGCTGAGCTGGGACGTCGCCGGCTCGGTCGCTCTGACCGACGAGCAGCGCGCCCGGCTGCTGGACCGGCTGGCCGGCCGGCTGGTCGACGGCGTGCTGACGATCGTCGCCGCCGAGCACCGCTCGCAGCGTCAGAACCGCACGGCTGCCCGGCTGCGGCTGCAGCATCTGGTCGCCGACTCGCTCGAGCCGCCCGCGCCGCCACGGCGGGCGACCCGGCCGTCCCGTGCGGCGAAGGCGCGCCGGGTCGAGTCGAAGCGGCGGCACGGAGAGCGGAAGGCGTTGCGCCGGCGGCCGCCCGCCGAGTGACTGACCGGCAGGTCAATTCGACGGATCGCCGTTCCCATGCGAGGCTCAGCCGGTTCCTACCGAGCACGTCGCAGGGGTGGCAGATGACCGACGACCAGCAGCACGACGAGCAGCAGCCGGAACAGCGCGGCCTGACCAGGCGCCAGGCCCTCGGCCTGGGCGCGGCAGCCGCCGGCGCGGTCGCCGCGGGATCGGTCCTGCGCCCCGGCGTGGCCGGCGCGGCACCCACCTTCCCGGTCGCACCGGCGAACAGCACCCTCGCCGGGACGTTGCTGCACGGGGCGCCGGGCACGCTCGGCTACCGGCACATCGTCGCCGGGCCGGGCGAGCCGTCGCTGGTCCGCAACGAGTTGCTACCCACGACGCCGCCGGCCGGCACCCGCGCGCCGCTGCTCGCGTTCGTGCAGCTCACCGACATGCACCTGATCGACGCGCAGTCGCCGGCCCGGATCGAGTTCCTCGACCGGCTCAAGGACCCGGGCAGCCCCGGGGCGAGTCTGGTTCCGTTCGACGCCGCCTACCGGCCGCACGAGTACCTCAGCGCGCAGGTCGCCGAGGCGATGGCTCGCCGGGTGCGCCAGTTCACCGGCGGCGCACCAGTGACCGGCCGACCGCTCGACTTCACCATCAGCACCGGCGACAACTCGGACAACACGCAGATGAACGAGATCCGCTGGCACATCGACATCCTCGACGGGGGCAAGACGATCGTCCCGGACTCCGGCAACCTCACGAAATGGGAGGGCGTCGGCGGCGCGACCGATCCGGACACCGCGTACTACCACCCGGGCGGCCGGCCGTTGTTCACCAAGCCGGACAACTACCGGGCGAAGTACGGCTTCCCCGCCGTGTCGAACCTGCACACCCTGTGCCGCAAGCCGTTCACGTCCACCGGTGTGGGCACGGACTGGTACAGCGTGTTCGGCAACCATGACGGCCTGGTGCAGGGCAACGTCCCGTCCCTGGGCGTCCTCAACGCGGTCGCCGTAGGTGCCGTGAAGGTGACCGGCCTGCCGACGGGAATCGACCCGGTCCCGCTGGTCACGGCAATGGCGCAGGGAAACACGGCGGCGCTGGCCACCCTGCTGACCGTCGGCCCGGCCAAGGTCGTCACGGCGGACAAGAACCGGCACCTGCTCAACAAGATCCAGATCATGCAGGAGCACTTCAACACGACGGGCACGCCGGTCGGGCACGGGTACAGCGCGCAGAACATCGCGACCCACACGGCGTACTACTCGTTCGACCGCGGCCCGTTCCACCTCATCTCGCTCGACACGGTCAACCCGGTCGGCTACGCCGACGGCTCGATCGACCAGGGCCAGTTCGACTGGCTGACCGCCCAGCTGAACGCGAACAGCACGCGGCACCTCGACGCGAACGGCAACTGGGTCAACACCGGCGGTACCGACAAGCTGATCATGGTGTTCAGCCACCACACGAGCACGACCATGAGCAACCCGCTCGGCGTCGGCAGGGTGATGGGTCCCGCCGTCGTGGCCCTGCTGCTCCAGTACCCGAACGTCATCGCCTGGGTGAACGGCCACACGCACCACAACGAGGTGGCGCCGCGCCCCCGGGTCGGAGCTGCCGCGACCACCGCGCCGGGCGGGTTCTGGGAGATCAACACCGCGGCGCACATCGACTGGCCGTGCCAGTCGCGCATCGTCGAGGTGGTCGACAACGGCAACCCCACGCTGTCGATCTTCGGGACGATCATCGACGACATCGCGGGGACGAGCTGGAACGGGCTCACGATTCAGAACCCGGTCGGGCTGGCCGCCCTCGCCCGCGAACTCGCGGTCAACGACCCGCAGCGCGACGCCGAGACCGCCGTCCGCGACGGCAAGCGCGGCACGGTCACCGACCGCAACGTCGAGTTGCTGCTGCCGAAGCCGTTCTGACCAGCCTGATGCATCCGTCCGCGTGGCTGACGCGCGCGGCCAGCCACACCGTCGGATAAAACCCGAAAGTCTCGGACAGGCTCAGTCGGCGCGCTGCACCGTGACGTCCGACGCGCCGCGCGCTTGGCCGACCCGGTCGCCTTCCGCGCCGACCTGCTTCCACACCTGAGGCGGCAGCGGCGCGAACGCCTCCACCGTGATGGTCATCTTCTTCCCGGCCGCCCGCGTGCGCCAGGTGCCGACGACCTCGCCGTCGACGAACAAGACGCCCGGCCGGCCCAGCACCGGCCAGAGCTGCTTGTGCACCGACTTGTCCGGAACGATCAGCTCGCGGTCGCGGGCCTGCAGGTACGGGTCGAACGGGCCGAGCAGCCGCACGAGCTTCGCGGCCGGCGCCGACCGCAGGGCGTCCACGGCCTGCTCGGGCAGCCACCGGGTGCGGCCGTCGACGCTGACCTCGACCAGGTCGTCCGGCCACCCGGTAGCCACGTCGGCACGGCGCGCCTCGAGGTATCCCGCGAACGCGCCGGCATCTGCCGGCCCGAGGTAGGTGAGGTAGCCGAGCGCCAGTTGCGCGACTGCCGCCGGGTCGGGTCCGGTCGGCGGCGACGCGCCCGCGCGCGGCAGCAGCACCGGCGGGGCGGTGCCCGGTTCGAGCTCCAGGCCGGCCGCCGGTGCGGCGGCGCGCATCGCCGAGTCGGAGATGTGGGCGGCCTTGCACGCGCGGCAGTCGCGGCGCATCGACTTCGGGACCAGCCTGGTCACCGCCGTGCTCGCCGCGCCCTTCGCAGTCGGCGAGGTGACGACCGAGTGCATCGCGTCCACCGCGAGCTGGAACTGCTCGAGCGCCGGGATGCCCGCGCGCTTCACCGACGGCCCGGACTCGTTCAGCCGGCCCGTCGCGTCGGCCTCGGACAGCGGCCAGAGCGCGCGGCCGACCGCGTCCAGATCGCGGCGATGGTGGACGTGCGGCGCGCCGCGCAGCGTCCAGGCCAGGGCCAACCGGTGTCCCGGCCCGATCGGCACGTCCGTCGGGCCGACCGCGACCGAGACCGGCAGCCGGGCCGCGAACGCGAGCGCCGCGGGATGCCCCATCGCCTCCTGGACCCCGATGTCGAGCACGCCGAGCTCGCGCACCGACTTCGCGTCGCGGTGCAACCCCTGCGCCGCGACGCGGTAGGCGATGACCTGCTTGCGGGTCGTCTTCATCGGCATTCCCTCAGTCAACCGCGGGTGACGCAGAACGGATGCCCCGCCGGGTCGAGCAGCACCCGCCACCGGTCCGGCTCGGGCTGGTGGTCGGCCTTGGTGGCGCCGAGGTCCAGCGCCGCCCGTTCGGCCTCGTCGAGGTCGTCGACCATG
Source organism: Pseudonocardiales bacterium (assembly GCA_032160775.1). Lineage (GTDB taxonomy): Bacteria > Actinomycetota > Actinomycetes > Mycobacteriales > Jatrophihabitantaceae > Jatrophihabitans. The sequence goes on from JAVHVB010000065.1 coordinate 7,693, forward strand.
AAGTCCAGGTGGAACTGCTTCGGCGGCGCGCCCGCCGGCCAGCTCGGCGGTTCGTAGCCGTCGACGCGGTACGCGCCGATCCACAGTCCGTCCGGGAGCTCGACGCCGGTGAAGTTGTCCGACTCGTGGGCGATCTTGCCGTCCAGCGCGGCCGCCCAGAACCGGGACAGCTTCTTCGCGTCGGCGCAGTCCAGCGTGACCGACCAGAGCTTGCCGAGTGCCATGAGGTCCTCATTTCCGTCGAATGTCCTCGCCGTCAGCCTGCCCGCCAAACCTGACAGCTTTCGTCATGTTTTGCGAGAGAATCGAAGCTGTGCGCGCCAGCCGTCTGCTCACCATCCTGCTCACCCTGTCGGTGCGCGGGCGGGTGAGCGCGAAGGAACTCGCCGACGAACTCGAGGTCTCGCTGCGCACGATCTACCGCGATGTCGACGCGCTCAGCTCTGCCGGAGTGCCGGTCTACGCGACGCGCGGCCGCTCCGGCGGTTTCCAGCTGCTCGAGGGCTACCGCACGCGCCTCACCGGAATGACTGGGGACGAGGCGGACGCACTGTTCCTCGCCGGCCTGCCGGGCGCTGCTGCCGATCTCGGGCTCGGCAGCGTCCTGGCCGCGACTCAGGTGAAACTGCTCGCCGCCCTGCCTCCGGAACTGCGCGAGCGCGCGGCGCGCATCCGCGACCGGTTCTACCTCGACGCGCCCGGCTGGCTGCGCGAGAGCGACGCGCCGCCCAGTCTCGCCACGATCGCGGACGCGGTCTGGAAGCAGCGCCGCGTCGACGTCCGCTACGAGCGGGCGAACCGGCAGGTCGGCGAGCGGCGGCTGGAGCCGCTCGGCCTCGTCCTCAAGGCAGGCACCTGGTACGTGGTGGCCACGCCGTCCCCCGCCGACGGCCACGGTCCGCGCACCTACCGGGTGTCCCGGGTGCACGCCGCGGCGATTCGCGACGACACCTTCGAGCGGCCGGCCCGGTTCGACCTCGAAGCGTTCTGGGTCGACTACCAGCGCGGCTACGCGAAGCGGGTCTACCGCGACACCGCACTGGTGCGGTTGTCCCCCGCCGGATGCGAGCTGCTTTTCCTGCTCGGCCCGATCGCCGCGCGCCACGCCCGTGCGGACATGTCCGATCCGGACGCCTCCGGTTGGACGTCGGCCCGCATCCCGATCGAATCGGTGCGGCACGGCCACCACGCCCTGTTGCAGCTCGGCGAGCACGCGGAGGTGCTCGAACCGGAGGAGCTGCGCGAGCTGATCGCCGCGTCGGCCGGCGCGTTGGCGGCGCGCTACTCGGCCGGCCGCTCGGCGGTCGGCCGGACGGCGTCCGCCGGGCCTGCCGTCGACTGAGTGGACGGTGCCTCGACCGACGGCGCAGGGACCGGGTCCGCGGGCGGCATCCCGGCGTCGGGCTGCTGGCCGTCCTCACCGGGGAACTCCTCGCGCACCTTGCGCATGTGCTTGGACATCGACTTGAACAGGAAGTAGCAGCCGATGCAGAGGATCAGGATGACGGCCAGCCCGATCGGTCCGGACTTCACCGCCTCGCCGCTCTTGGCAAG
>JAVHVB010000066.1:0-2589 GCA_032160775.1 Pseudonocardiales bacterium
CCCGGTGCCGTGTCTGTTCTGGGTGTATGGCGGCGGATACATCTTCGAACCGATCCACGTCGTCGACCCGCGCCTGTTGCAGTGGGCCGCCGAATTCCAGTGCGTGGTCGTCGCGCCGTCCTACCGGCTGGCGCCGGAGCATCCGTTCCCCGCGGCGCACGACGATTGCCGCACAGCGATGAGTTGGATGCTCTCGTCGGCCGAGGAGCTGGGCATCGACCGAGCCCGTCTGGTCATCGGCGGGGAGAGCGCAGGCGGCGGTCTCGCCGCCGGGATAGTGCTGCGGATGCGGGACGAGGGCGAGATGCCGTTCATTCGTCAGCTGCTCGTGTACGCCGCGCTCGACGACCGACATGTGACGCCGTCGAGCCAGGCGGCCGGCGCGTTGATCTGGAGTTCGGAGCTGTCGAGATTCGCCTGGGACTGCTATCTCGGCGGTGTTGACGAAATCTCGCCGTACGCCGCCCCCGCGCGCGCCGCGGATCTGCGGGGGCTGCCGCCGACCTTCATCGCAGTCGGGGCGAACGACATCACCAGGGACGAGAACATCGCGTTCGCCGAGCGCCTGACCGCCGCGGGTACATCGGTAGACCTGCACGTCTACGACGGGGCGCCGCATGCCTTCGAGCTGCTCGCTCCCGACGCTGCCGTGTCGAGGCGGATGAGCCGCGACCTCGATCGCGCAGTCGGGCGTTCGGTTGGTGCCGACAACGTCGGAGTACCGGATCAATCGCAACCGATGTAGCGATACGCTATTGCAACAGATGTAGATATAGTGACAGACTGCTCTAGTAGTTGGTGGTAACGCCTGAGGAGGCCCACATGAGTGACGGTGCAACGCTGCGACACGTCACCTACGACGATTCACCCGAGACCGCCGAGACGGTCATCGACGCCCTGCAGGCGGACGGCGGGGTCATCGTCGACGGGATGATCCCCACCGGCGTCCTCGACCGCATGCTCGAGGACGTAGCGCCGCACATCGACAAGGCCGATCCGAAGATGGCGCACCTCAGCCCCGTTCTGCAATGGTTCTTCGGCGACAAGACCCGGCACGTCGCGGCCCTCGTAGGAAAGTCGCCGACCTTCGCCAACGACGTGCTGCCGCACCCGTTGTTCATGGCGGTGTGCGACCGGTTCCTGCTCGAGAACTGCGCCATGTATCAGCTCAACCTCGGCCATCTCATCGTGCGGGGACCGGGCTCCAAGGCGCAGATCCTGCATCGCGACGAGGGCAACTGGATCACCTACATGCCCAAGCCGATGCCGGAGATGCAGATCTCGTCGATGACCGCCCTTGTCGACTTCACCAAGGAGAACGGCGCGACGAAGATCGTCCCAGGCAGCCACAAGTGGGAGCAGTTGCGTAAGCCCGACCCGTCTGAGGTCGCCTACGCCGAGATGGCTGCGGGATCGACTGTCATCTACTTCGGCTCGACGGCGCACGCCGCCGGCGACAATGTGACCGAGGACCAGTGGCGGCTCGGACTGCATCTGAGTTACACGCTCGGCTGGCTGCGCACCGAGGAGAACAACTACCTGGCCTGCCCACCGTCGGTTGCCCGAACACTGCCGGTCAGGTCCCAAGAGCTGCTGGGCTATGCAATTCACGACACGCTCGAGCAGGGCGGCGGCTACCTCGGCATGCTCGAGTTGCAGGACCCGATGGCGATGATGGCCAGCGGCGCCCTAACATGACCGATCCGGACATCGGAGTTGTCGTCTCCACCCTGGTAGCGGATCCGCTGACGTGCACGGGCGCCGAGCTTCTCGCGGCGGTCGCCGCCGCCGAGGAAGTCGGCATCGGGCAGTACATGATGTGGCCGCACCACATCTCGTCGACCGACCTCCCGGACAGCGCGGAGCGAATTGCCGCCTGGACGGGTCGGGTTCGGGTGCTCGAAGGCGCCACCGGTTTCACCCGCGGGGCGACCCCTCGATTCATCGAGGAAGTTCAGGGACTGGTTGACCTGGCCGTTCGGCTCGGTGTTCCGATGATCGCCACCTGCACGTTGCGGGCGCAGATCGAGGACCTGGCCCCGGCGGCAGAAGGGCTTGCCGCGTTCGGCGAGGCCGCCGCCCGCGCAGGCGTCGACCTGTGCCTGGAATTCCTCCCGTGGACGGCGATCCCGACGCTCGCGGCGGCGTGGGCGCTCGTCCAACAGACGGGACTCGACAGTGTCGGTCTCGTCCTGGACACCTGGCACTTTCAGCGGCAGCCGGGCGGACCTGACAACGACGTGCTCGAGTCCATCCCCGGCGATCGGATCAGGTACGTGCAGATCTCCGATGCCGGCGCCGTACCGGATACGGATCTGATGACCGAGGCCTTGACGGGACGCCTGCTCCCGGGCGACGGTGTCATCGACTTCGACCGCCTTCACTCGAGCCTGGCCGCGATCGGCGCCGACCCGGTCTATGCGACCGAGGTCTACAACACGACACTCGCGCTGACGGGAGCCCACGACATGGCGTTGGCGCTACAGCAGGCGGCCCGGGGCATGTCGCTGGGCCGGTCCGGCGCTATCGCTCGAGGAGACGCATGACGACCGGAAAGCGGACCGTCGTTCGCCTCGGGCTGCCCGAGGA
>JAVHVB010000067.1:0-2929 GCA_032160775.1 Pseudonocardiales bacterium
GCCTTCGCGAGCGGGTGCGACAGGCCCTGGTGCGTGCCGATCGGCTTGCCCCACACCTCGCGCTCGTTCGCGTACTTGACCGCGCGGTCGAGCGCGTACCGGCCGAGGCCGACGGAACCGGCCGCAGCCATGATGCGTTCCGGGTTCAGCCCGGCGAACAGCTGGGCCAGGGCGGCGTCCTCGTCGCCGATGAGCGCCTCGGCAGGCAGCCGGACGTCGTCCAGGAACAACAGGAACTGCCGGTCCGGCATCACGACGTCCATGTCGATCGCCGTCCATTCGAAGCCGGGCGTGCTCGTCGGGAACACGAACAGCGCGGGCTTCAACCGCCCGGTCTTCGCGTCCTCGGTGCGCGCGACGATCAGGATCGAGTCGGCGTGGTCGACGCCGGACACGAACACCTTGCGGCCGCTGAGGATCCAGTCACTGCCGTCCCGGCGCGCGGTCGTGGTGATGTTGTGCGAGTTCGAGCCGGCGTCCGGCTCGGTGATCCCGAACGCCATGATCGTCTCGCCGGACGCGATGCCCGGCAGCCAATGCTGCTTCTGCTCATCGGTGCCGAACCGGGTGATGATCGTGCCGTTGATCGCCGGCGACACGACCATCATGAGCAGCCCGCAGCCGGCCGCGTTGAGCTCTTCGCCTACGACTGCGAGCTCGTACATGCCGACGCCGCCGCCGCCGTACTCCTCGGGCAGGTTCAGGCCGATGAACCCGCTCTTGCCCGCTTCCTGCCACAGCTCGCTGAGCGGCTCGCGGTTGCGGGCGCGCGGTGCGGTGTATTCGTGGCCGTACCGCCTCCCGAGCTCGGCGACCGCCTTGCGCAGTGCGATCTGTTCCTCGGTCTCGGTGAAGTTCATGCGTCCTCTCCTTCACTTGCCTCGCTCACGACGGCGAGCACGGCGCCCACCTCGATCTGCTGTCCCTCGGTGACGGGCAGTTCGGCGAGGACGCCGTCGGCCGGTGCATCGATGCGGTGCTGCATCTTCATCGCCTCGAGCCAGAGGATGGGCTGGCCTGCGTCGACCCGGTCGCCGACCGCGACCGCGATGCGCACCACCGAGCCGGGCATCGGCGCGATCAGCGATCCGGCCGCGACCTGCGAGGCGGGGTCGACGAACCGCGGCACGCGGCGCAGGGTCACCGGGCCGAGCGGTGAGTCGACGTAGACGTCGTCGTCGTCGATGTGGACGGCGAAGCTGCGGCGCACGCCGGCGACGTCGAGCACGACCCGCGTCGGCTCGGCGACGATCAGCGCGACATCGTCGAACCCTTCGGCGGCGAGGCCGTCCCGGCCGAGCCGGAAGCCGACGTCGCCGCCGTCGAAGCTGATCCGCTGCGGCTGGCTGACGACGTTGCGCCAGCCGGGCGCGATCGCGCGCAGCATCGGCCGCCGCGAGTTGTCCGCGCTCTCCAGCGCCAGGGCGCCGGCAAGGGCGGACAACTTGCTGGCCGCCTCGTCGGCGAGCGGGCTCGCGAGCGCCGCCAGCCCGTGCGTGTCGAAGAACGCTGTGTCGGTGTCGCCGGCGAGGAACGCGGGGTGCCGCAGCACGTTCACGAGCAGATCGCGGTTCGTGACGATGCCGTGCACCTGGGCCCGGGCCAGCACGGACGCCAGCGCAGGGGCTGCCTGCGTCCGCGTCGGTGCCCAGCTGATCACCTTCGCCAGCATCGGGTCGTAGTGGATGCCGACGACCGTCCCGTCCACGACACCGCTGTCCAGTCGGATGCCCGCGACGGCGCTTGCGCCGCCGGAAACACAGCCGAACTCGACTGCGACGTCCGGCACCGCGAAGCGGGACAGCGTGCCCGACTGCGGCTGCCAGTTCGCCGCCGGGTCCTCGGCGTAGAGGCGCACCTCGATCGCGTGCCCCTGCGTGGCGGGCGGCTCAGGGTCAAGGGTCCCGCCATCGGCCACCGCGATCTGGAGCGCGACCAGGTCGAGGCCGGTCGTGAGCTCGGTGACCGGGTGCTCGACCTGCAGGCGGGTGTTCATCTCCAGGAAGAAAAAGCGACCTGCCTCGTCGGCGAGGAACTCGACCGTGCCGGCACCGGTGTAGCCGATGGTTGCGGCGGCGGCCCGGGCGGCGTCGAACAGCTCCTTGCGCATGCCCTCGCCATGGCTGTTCGACAGCCGCTCCACGAGCGGCGACGGCGCCTCTTCGACGACCTTCTGGTGGCGGCGCTGGATCGAGCACTCGCGCTCGCCGACCGCCCACACCGTGCCGTGCTGGTCGGCCATCACCTGCACCTCGATGTGCCGGCCGGTCGCGAGATAGGGCTCGCAGAACACGGTCGGGTCGCCGAAGGCGCTCGCTGCCTCGGCGCTCGCGGCCTCGACCGCACCGGCCAGCTCGGCCAGGTCGCGCACGATGCGCATGCCGCGGCCGCCGCCGCCGGCGCTCGCCTTGATGAGCACGGGCAGATCGTCGGCAGTCACGGCGTCCGGGTCGAGTTCCTCGAGCACCGGGACACCGGCGGCCGCCATCATCCGCTTGGACTCGATCTTGCTGCCCATCGCGTCGATGGCTTCCGGCTTCGGGCCGATCCAGGTGAGCCCGGCGTCGATGACGGCGCGGGCGAAGGCGGCATTCTCGGACAGGAAGCCGTACCCGGGGTGGATGGCGTCGGCGCCGACTCTGCGGGCGGCGGCGATGATCAGGTCGGCACGCAGGTAGGTGTCCCCGGGCGTGCTGCCGGGCAGGTGGACCGCGGCGTCGGCCTCTGCGACATGCGGGGCGTCGGCGTCCGGGTCGGAGAAGACCGCGACCGTGCCCAGGCCCAGGCGCCGGCAGGTCCGGAACACCCGGCGGGCGATCTCGCCGCGGTTCGCGACCAGGACGGTGGCAATCACGCTTGCGCCCCGCTGCTCGTCGTCGCGCACCAACCAGGTGGTGTTCGGCGTCCTTTGCTCTGCTCACCTGGACGC
>JAVHVB010000068.1:0-3843 GCA_032160775.1 Pseudonocardiales bacterium
GCCAGCCCCGACTGGGTAGAGGTGGACAGCGCCAGCGTGCCGATCGCGTACTGCTGCACCGAGGCCACCTCCTTGTCGGTGACCGGCAGCGTGGACAGCCGGCCGAGCTCGTAGAGCGTCTCGAGCAGCGACGGCGCGGTGACCTCGCTCTGCACCTCGACACTCAGCCCGAGCGTCGTGCCGAGCACATGGTGTTCCAGCCGGCTGTGCGGACCGTAGGTGTAGCCCTTGTCCTCGCGCAGGTTCTCCGTCCACCGCGAGGTGAAGTAGCCGCCGAAGATGAGGTTCGCCAGATGCAGCGCGGCGAACTGCGGATGGGTGCGCGGCACGGCGAGCCGGCCCATCCGGAAGCTGGACTGCACCGAACCCGGCCGGTCGATCACCCGCAGCGCGCCGCCCGGCGGCGTCGGCAGTTCCGGCACGTCGGAGCGCGGCTTGCGCCCCGTCCATCCGCTCAGCGCGGCCGACGCGACGTCGATCATCCGTCCGGGTGCGACGTCGCCGACCAGGACCAGCACCGCGCCGCCCGGCCGGACCATCGCCCGGTGCAGGCTGCGTAGCTGGCCGGGCGTCACCGCCGCGACGGCGTCCGGCTGGGCGAGGTCGAGCGCGTAGGGGTGGTCGCCGAACATCCGCACGGCCAGCGCCTCCGCGGCCACGACGGTCGGCCGGGCCCGGGCCATGCCGAGCTTCTCGACCAGCCGCTCGCGCTCGGTGCCGACGTCGGTCTTGTCGTATGCCGGCTCGAGCACGACCTTCGCGAGCACGCCGAGCAGCTTGCGCAGATTCGGCGCCAGGACGTTGCCGCTGATCACCAGCCGGTCTGCGTCCACACCTGAGGACAGCCGGCCGCCGAGCTCCTGGATCGCCGCGGCAAGATCCGAGCGGTCCAGCCCGGCGGCACCGGTCAGGACGGTCTCGGCGAGCAGCTGCGCCTGCGCCGGGTGCTGCGGCTTGGCGGACAGGAACGGGACCCGCAGCCGCACCTCGACGAGCGGCACCCCGGGCTTGCGGACCGCGACCACGGTCAGGCCGTTGTCGAGCACCGCCTCGCTGCTGCGCAGTGCGCGCGGACGGCGCGGTTCGGTGAGCGCCGGGACTTCGCGTGGCGAGCTGCCGCGCGGCTGATTCGCTCGGCGGGCCTCACTCATTCGGCACCCCCAGCGACGAGTTCGAGCACCGCTCGGTTGTCCGGCCGGAACAACGATGCTGCGCGTTGCACGTCCTCCCCCGTCACCGCGGCGAGCCGCTCGGACAGCTCGAAGATCAGTTCCGCGCGACCGTGCACGAGCTCGAACTTCGCGAACTCCAGCGTGCGGCTCAGCACCGCGTCCAGGTCGCGGACGAGCACGCTCACCAGCCGGGTGCGCACCCGGTCGAGCTCGCCGCGGGCCAGCCCGTCGCCGGCGACCTTCGCCAGCTCCTCGTCGACCGCACTCAGCACCGCGTCGAGCTTCGTCGCCGACGGGTAGTGGGCGCTGATCGTCAGCGCCGTCGGGTCACGTTCGTCGAACGGGTCGCCGAACTCGCCGACGTAGGCCTCGACCGCTGTGACGAGCCGGTCCTGGTGCACGAGCCGCCGCTGCAGCCGGGAGGCGTCACCGTCGGTGAGCACCTCGGCCAGCACGACCACGGCGAGCAGTTCGTCGAGCTGGCCCACCGGGTCCGGCACCCGATAGCCGACCGCGACCGCGGGAATCGGCGCGTGCGCGTCGTCGTGGGTGTTCCTGCGCTCGCTCGTCAGCGGAGGTTCGGCGAAACTCGGCCGCTTCGGGGCGCGCCGCTTCTTGATGTCCCCGAAGTGCTTCTCGATGAGCGCGATCGTCTCGTCGGCGTCGAGGTCGCCGGCGACCGAGAGGACGGCGTTGCTGGGCGCGTAGTAGCGCTGGAAGAAGTCACGTGCGTCGTCGGTCGTCGCGCTCTCGAGGTCCTCGAACCCGCCGTAGCCGTTGTGCGAGTTGGCGAAGGTGTCGAACAGCACCGGCGGCAGGTAGATCCACGGGAAGCCGCCGTACGGCGCGTTCAGCACGTTCACCCGGATCTCGTTCTTCACGACGTCCAGCTGGTTGGCGAGGTTCTCCTCGGTGATCCGCGGGCCACGCATCCGGTCGGCCTCGAGGAACAGCCCGCGCTCGAGCGCGTTGGCGGGCAGCGCCTCGAAATAGTTCGTGTAGTCGAAGTGCGTGCTGCCGTTGAACGTGCCGCCGCTGGACTCGACGTAGCGGAAGTGCTCGAGCTTCTCCAGGTTGACTGAGCCCTGGAACATGAGGTGTTCGAAGAGGTGAGCGAAACCGGTGCGGCCCTCCGGCTCGGAGCGGAAGCCGACGTCGTAGAGCACCGCGATGCCGACGACGGGTGCGGACCGATCGGGTGCGACCAGCACCCGCAAGCCGTTGTCCAGCGTGTGGCGGACGATCTCGAACTTCGGACTGGGAAGCGTTGGCGGCACCCATTCACCTTACGGTCGCGCCCGGTGCCGCAGCTCGGCCGGTCAGCCCACCCGGATCGACGCGATCGTCGCCGGCACCTTCGACCAGAGCTGCTTGGTGAGGTCAGGCACCGAGACGTACCAGAGCGACACATCGTTGCGAGCGATCTCGATGGCGAGCAGCCAGAGCCGTTCCTGCCGCACCTTCGTGCCTTCGCTGCGCGCCCAGGCGGGATTGATGTCAAAGGTGGTTTGGACGAGGTAACCCGGCCGGCCGTCAACGTGGGTGGGGCGGCTGGCGCGCGTGCGGACCGCCGGTTGGGTGCCGTAGCTGCCATCGTCGATCATTTGCTGGCGCACCGTGAGGGCGATGTCGACCAGTTCCGCGCCGTCCGCCGATCCCCAGTGGCCGGCGCCCTCCTCGAGGAACCAGCCGGTCGCCGACTCGACCGTCTGACGCTCGGAGACCGGCCAGACGTTCCCGTCGTAGTGGGCGCGCATGGCCGTCGTGATGCACCGGAAGGTGAGCTGCGCGCCGGGGTACACCACGCGCGGGCAACCGGTCGGCGCCGCGGGCGACGGGTCGACGCTGGACGGTCCGCCGTTGCCCGAGCTCGGCCCACCGCTGCCGGCGCGCAGGGCAGTGCCGGCGCCGTCGACCACGTCGGTGCAACCACCGAGCAGCACCGCCAGCGCGACGAGCGGAGCAAACCTGCGCAGCCGGTTCACCGCGCGCGCAGCCCGTCCCGGCCGACTGCGGCAAACCCGCTCCACAGGTGCGCCGCCGCTTCGGCGCCCTTGAAGAGCATCGACAAAGTGACCTTCTCGTTCGGGGCGTGGATCTGGTCGTCCGGCAGCCCGACGCCGAGGAAGACGAGCGGCGCGTCGACGGCCTGTTGCAGCCCGGCCTCCGGGCCGCTGCCGCCCTCGCGGGTGGGCAGCACGGGGGCGCCGTCGAAGGCGGCGCTGATCGCCTCGCTGAGCACCCGGTAGGCGGGAGTGTCGATCGGCACCTCGCAGGCGCGCACGCCACTGCCCTCCCACGCCACGTTCGCGCTGATGCCGTCCGCGGTGTGGGCCGCCACGAACTGCTCGACGCCGGCGACGATCTTGGCCGGGTCCTGGTCGGCGACGAGCCGGAAGGACAGCTTCACGAAGGCGTCGCTCGGAATGATCGTCTTGTGGCCGTCGCCCTGGTAGCCGCCGCCGATGCCGTTCACCTCCGCGGTCGGCCGGGAACCGACCCGCTCGAGTGTCGAGTAGCCGCGCTCGCCGGTCACGGCACGGGACTGCGCGACCTTCAGGAACTCGGCGTCGTCGACCGGCACGCGGGCGAACAGGTTCCGCTCGTCGTCGGTGAGCTCGCGCACGTCGTCGTAGAACCCGGGCACCTGCACCCGGCCCTCGTCGTCGTG
>JAVHVB010000069.1:0-2524 GCA_032160775.1 Pseudonocardiales bacterium
AGCGCAAGGAGGCGTTGCTGTGCGCCATCGTGCAGGTCGCGCTCGATCCGGCGGCGAACCTCATCTGACGCGGCGACGATCCGCGCGCGGGAGGATATGATCTCGGCGCGGTTCTGCGCGTTCGCGACGGCTGTGGCGACCAGGTCGGTGAAGTCCGACATCCGCTGCTCGAGGTCGGACGGCAGTGGCCCTGGCCCGACGGCAATCATTCCCCACAGCCGGCCGTCGACGTGTATCGGCACGGCGACCGCCGACGGAATCCCCTCGCGCAGCGTTGCCTCGCCGCCCTCGACGGCGTGGTAGTCATCGACACGGGCGGCCTGGCCGGTCCGCCGGACTTTCGCGGTCAGCCCGTCCGGTGGATAGCCCACCCAGCGTTCCCCGACCCGCACGTCGGGCTGCGTCGCGCCTTGATTGGCCACGAGGGTCGCCGTTCCGTCGAGCTCGAACCGGATCATCCGGGCGGTGCCGTTACCGGAAAACCGTAGAGCTTCCCTGGTGGCGGCCGCGAACACCGCCTCGGGCGGTTCGCCCCGCGCGACCAGCGTGGCCAGGCGCCGCAGTGCCGCCTGGGTGTCGGCGAGTTCGCGCAGTTCCTGCCGCGCCTGCGCGTTGGCGATCGCGGTGGCAACCAGCTCGGTGAAGCCGGCCAGCCGGATCTCGGTGTCGGCTGGCAGCGGCGCCTCTCCCGTGGACACCACGCTCATGACGCCCCACAGCCGACCCTCGACGCTGATCGGCACGCCGACGGCCGAGTGGATGCCCCACGCGCCGGCGACGTCGGCGACCGGGCCGGTGGCGTGGGTGTAGTCGTCGATGCGCGCCGGCCGACGCGTCTCGAACACCAACGTGGGCACGTTTTGTCCGCCGACGCCCACCCGGGTGCCGACCGGGACGGGCAACGTGCCCGTGCTGCTCCACACACCGACGGCCGTGGCCGCGCCGCCAGGCTCGTACCGATTGAGGAAGGTGATGTCGCAGCCGGGCAGCCGCCCGACCTCCGCGGAGACCGCGGAGAACACCTCCTCCGGTGCCGGCGCCCCGGCCACCAGAGTCGCCACCCGGCGCAGCGCCGCCTGCTCCTCGGCGAAGCCGCGCAGCTCCACCCGGGCCTGCGCGTCCGCGATCGCGGTCGCCACGAGTTCGGTGAACCCGGCCAGCCGCGCCTCGGTGCCCGCCGGCAGCGGCTCCTGTCGCGTGTAGGCCACGATGATGAGCCCCCATGGCCGCCCCTCGACGCTGATTGGCGCACCCACCGACGAGCGGAAGCCCCACTTCGTGCTGCCGGTGTTACCGATGGCACCCGTGACGTCGGTGTAGTCATCCAGGCGTGCCGGCCGGCCCGTCCGGAGCACCAGCGTGCTCACGTTCCGGCCGCCGAGCTCGAACCGGCTGCCGACCGGGCTCGGCGCGGGGTCGCCGGTGCTGGTCCACGTGCCGACCACCTTGACCGCGTCGTCCGGGTCGTAGCGGACCAAGACCGCGTAGTCGACCTGCACGAGCTGGCCGACCTCGGCCGCGACCGCGGCGAACACCTCCTCCGACGGCGCTCCGGTCGCGACGAGCATCGCCACGCGGCGCAGCGCCGCCTGCTCCTCGGCGACCACGCCGGCGTCGGCTCGCGCCGGCACCCGCACAGTCTCCGCGCGGTCGGCCGGTTCGGGCATGTAGTAGCTCCGGAACGACACGATGCGCCCGTCTCGCACGCGGCAGATCTCGCACGTCGTGCCCTGCTGCTGCGAGTGGCCGCTGGCCGGATCGCCGGTCACCAGGTCGATCTCGGTCACGATCATGTCCTCGGACTTCGCGACGATGCGCTCCGCGGCGATGTAGAGCTCAGGGAAAAGGCTCACCCTCCCGACCCCATACCGCACAGCAGCGTCCACCCCACGAACCGGGATGCCATCGATGAGGAGCTCGACGTCCTCGTCGAACACCTCGCGCCAGACCTCGAAGTCGCGATCGTTGAACGCCCGGTGATAGCGGGCCGCCAGCGCCCCAGGATCTGTCCCCACGCGCCGCCGCCTGACAGCCCTACGCCCGCACGCCGGTGTGGGCCCCAGGCACCCCAGCCGCGAAGCGTCCGCTGATCAACATGACTGCACCATTCGCCTGCCGGAAAGCCCCCGAGTCCCTACGCCTACACGCACGATGGCGCATAAAAGTGGCCGGGTCTGCCCGGCAGGCGGCCAAAACCACTACCGGTTAGCTGGAATCCTGCGCGGTCGGCACCACGCAGCGACAAGCGGGGCTGCGGAAGCTACGCCATCTCCGGAACCCGCAGGTGTGCAACTGCCAGTTCGAACTCGCCGACGTTGAGGACGGTGGCGCTGGCCTTGCTCGTGCCAGACGTCCGGATCCGGTTCGATTCCTCCCGGGTCGTCTCCAGCGCTGCCTGATCTTCGAAACACACCGACGACGTTGCGCGCCCGGTGTCCCGATTGACCATGAAGCTTGCGCTGCAGAATCCGTCCATCCTCTCGATCTGAGGCAACGCGTCGGTCCTGTAGATGTCGACGAGGCC
>JAVHVB010000070.1:0-3702 GCA_032160775.1 Pseudonocardiales bacterium
GACCTGTTCCTGCAGACACTCGGCACGACGCTGTCGGGAGCGCTGATCGCCGCGCACGGCGCCGGCGAGATCGTCATGAAGATCTGGGACCCGATCACCGAGTCCATCACCACCGTCATCGAAACGATGCTCGACGCACGACTCAAGCAGGCAAAGGCCGCGCTCGACGCGAAGGACCCGGTGGCGGCCAAGGCGGCGCAGACCGACGAAGGCAAGACGCTCGAGGCGCAGATCAGCGCGGCGATCAAGAAGGGTGTCGAGAAGCTGGGCGACCAGCTCGTCGAGGAAGCCACCGGCGACGACTCCGGTGGTGAGGGCGGCGGCCTGTTTGCCGAGATCGCGAAGGACCCCACCAAGCTGGTGAGCACCGTGCTGAAGTGGGTGCTCAAGCCGGTGATGAAGAAGGTATGGGAGATCTTCCCGCCGAAGCCGGCCGAGACGATCACCGGAGCCGACCTCGACGCGATGCTGAACCAGATCCACATCGCCCAGCTGCCGATCGACATGGCCGTCAAGGGTCACGCCCCGCGGATCGTCCACGACTTCACGTCGCTCGATGTCAAGCCCGACGACATCGAGCAGACCGCGTGGGATCGGTTCGTGGGCGTGAACGCGGGCCGCACGGCGTCGCCGGCCGACGGTGCCGCACGGGTGTACCACGTCGCGGTCAGCGTGCCCGACTTCGGCGGCGTGACGGTGTGGGGGGCGTTCGACCCTCGCGCGAAGCGGTTCACTCCGGAGCAGCTGGACGCGGCCGCGATCGACGACTGGAGCGGGCGCACCGTCGCCGGCGCCGGCTTCACCGATGGCCCGCTGGTCGGCGAGCCGCGGGTGAAGGGCACCTGGTCGATCGTCACGGTCGGTCAGTACCGCTACGTCACGCTCACCGCGACCGGGGGCCAGCGGCACTGGGGCGGCTGGGCAGACAACACGCAGGGCCCGCGCGGCACCGCGTCGCAGCTCGGCAACGTCGTCTCGGCGCTCGAGGCAACCGCGCAGGAAGCGATGGCGGGCTTCCCGATCGGTTAATTCGCCGCGCACCGGGTTGTCGGAGTGGGCACGTACCGTTGAGGTATGCGCGTCCAGTCCGACATCTCGCCGTCCGTCGGCAAGTTCGAGGTCATCGCCGACTTCGAGCCCTCGGGCGACCAGCCCGCCGCTATCGACGATCTAGAGCGCCGGATCCATGCGGGGGAGAAGGACATCGTCCTGCTCGGCGCCACCGGCACCGGCAAGTCCGCCACCACGGCCTGGCTGATCGAGCGGCTGCAGCGTCCCGCCCTGATCATGGCGCCTAACAAGACGCTGGCCGCGCAGCTGGCGAACGAGTTGCGCGAGATGCTGCCGAACAACGCCGTCGAGTACTTCGTCAGCTACTACGACTACTACCAACCCGAGGCCTACGTCCCGCAGACCGACACCTACATCGAGAAGGACAGCTCGGTCAACGACGAGGTCGAGCGGCTGCGGCACTCGGCCACGATGTCGCTGCTGACCCGCCGCGACGTCGTCGTGGTCGCCACGGTGTCCTGCATCTACGGTCTGGGCACGCCGCAGGAGTACGTGGACCGCTCGGTGCGGCTGCGGATCGGCCAGCAGGTCGAGCGCGAGGCCATCCTGCGCCGGCTCGTCGACGTCCAGTACACCCGCAACGACCTCTCGTTCACCCGTGGCACCTTCCGAGTGCGGGGGGACACCGTCGAGATCTTCCCCGTGTACGAGGAGCTCGCCATCCGGGTCGAGATGTTCGGCGACGAGATCGAGCGGCTCTACTACCTCCACCCGCTCACCGGCGAGGTCATCCGCGAGGTCGAGGAGGTGTTCGTCTTCCCGGCTACCCATTACGCGGCAGGTCCGGAGCGGATGGAGCGCGCCATCCGCGGCATCGAGAAGGAGCTCGCCGACCGGCTCGCCGAGCTGGAGCAGCAGAACAAGTTGCTCGAGGCGCAGCGGCTGCGCATGCGCACGGCCTACGACATCGAGATGATGCGCCAGGTCGGGTTCTGCTCGGGCATCGAGAACTACTCGCTGCACATCGACGGACGCGAGCCGGGCAGCGCGCCGAACTGCCTGCTCGACTACTTCCCGGCCGACTTCCTGCTCGTCATCGACGAGTCGCACGTCACCGTGCCGCAGACCGGCGGCATGTACGAGGGCGACATGTCCCGCAAGCGGACGCTGGTCGAGCACGGGTTCCGGTTGCCGTCGGCACAGGACAATCGGCCGCTGAAGTTCGAGGAGTTCGTCGACCGGATCGGCCAGACGGTGTACCTCTCGGCCA
Source organism: Pseudonocardiales bacterium (assembly GCA_032160775.1). Lineage (GTDB taxonomy): Bacteria > Actinomycetota > Actinomycetes > Mycobacteriales > Jatrophihabitantaceae > Jatrophihabitans. The sequence goes on from JAVHVB010000070.1 coordinate 2,282, forward strand.
CGCCGGGTGACTACGAGATGGGCCGGGCGAAGGGCGAGTTCGTCGAGCAGGTCATCCGGCCGACGGGCCTCATCGACCCGGAGATCGTGGTGAAGCCGACCAAGGGCCAGATCGACGACCTCGTGCACGAGATCCGCGAACGGGCCGAGCGCAACGAGCGGGTACTCGTCACGACGCTCACCAAGAAGATGGCCGAGGACCTCACCGACTCCCTGCTCGAGCAGGGCATCCGGGTGCGCGCAGAGAAGCACGAGCGGGTGCTGGTCACCACCCTCACCAAGAAGATGGCCGAGGACCTCACCGACTACATGCTCGAGCTCGGAGTCCAGGTCCGGTATCTGCACAGCGACATCGACACCCTGCGCCGCATCGAGCTGCTCAACGAGTTGCGGGCCGGCGAATACGACGTCCTGGTCGGCATCAACCTGCTGCGCGAGGGCCTCGACCTGCCCGAGGTGTCGCTGGTCGCCATTCTGGACGCCGACAAGGAGGGCTTCCTGCGCTCGGGCACCTCGCTCATCCAGACCATCGGCCGGGCGGCCCGCAATGTCTCCGGACAGGTCCATATGTACGCGGACAAGATCACACCCGCGATGGAGAAGGCCATCGAGGAGACCAACCGGCGCCGCGAGAAGCAGGTCGCCTACAACACGGCGCACGGCGTCGACCCGCAGCCGCTTCGGAAGAAGATCGCAGGCATCCTCGACTCCTTCGCCCGCGAGGACGCCGACACCGAGGAGCTCCTCGGCTCCGGGCGCCAGCGCTCGCGCGGCAAGGCACCCGTGCCCGGACTCTCCGCGAAGGCCGCGGACAAGCGGGCCGCCAAGGCGCTGCCCGCAGAAGAGCTCGCCGACCTCATCGCCGAGCTGACCGATCAGATGCATGTCGCGGCGGCGGAGCTGAAGTTCGAGATCGCCGCCCGGCTGCGGGACGAGCTCGGCGATCTCAAGAAGGAGCTGCGGCAGATGCGCGAAGCCGGTATGGCTTGACGTGAACCGCCGGGCTGCCCGGCGGCGTCTACGCATAGGGTGCGGAAGCAACCGCACAGCAGGTACGAGAGGGGACAGCGCGTGACCGTCAATATGTCCAAAGGCCAGCAGATCAGTCTGACCAAGACCGATGGAGGGACTCTGACGGCCGTACGGATGGGCCTCGGCTGGCAGGCCGCGCCCCGCCGCGGGTTCTTCGGCTCCCGCACCCGCGAGATCGACCTGGACGCCTCGGCCGTGCTGTTCGCCGGGAACGAGCCGACGGACGTCGTGTTCTTCCAGCACCTCGTCAGCAACGACGGCTCCGTCCGGCACACCGGTGACAATCTGGTCGGCGGCGCCGGCCAGGGCGGCGACGACGAGTCGATCCTGGTCGACCTGCAGCGCGTCCCGGTCCACGTCGACCAGATCGTCTTCACGGTCAACTCCTTC
>JAVHVB010000071.1:0-6930 GCA_032160775.1 Pseudonocardiales bacterium
GCGACGACCACCCCGGGTATCGCGAAGGTGGATGTCGTCGACGGCAGTTGCCAGGTGGCCTGGACGAGCAATCAGGTGGCGCCGACGTCGGTGCCGAAGGCGTCGCTGGCCACCGGGCTGCTCTACGTCTATACGAAGCCGAAGACCGTGCTGGCCGACGCGTGGTACCTCACCGCGATCGACATCCGCACCGGGCGCACGGTGTTCAGCAAGCTCACCGGCACCGGCCCCGGCTTCAACAACCACTACGCGGCGGTCTACCTAGGCCCGGACGGGACGGCCTACATCGCCACACTGGCCGGCATGGTCCGCATCAAGGACTCGTACTGACCGGTTCGGCGGCTCAGCGGGCGGGCAGGACGGCGGGGGCGGCGACCCGGGCCAGCCTCTGGATGAGCCGGATACCGCTGTCCAGGTCCGGGTTGTGCCGGCTGAACAGGGCCACGAGCAGCGGGCGGCCGTGCACCCGCACGACGCCGAGGCTGTTGGTGACCCACAGGCCGTCGTCGTCCTCGCCCGGACCGTTTGAGTTGTCGATGCCCAGCCAGCCGTTCTTGTTGGCGAAGGTGGTGCCGGGGTCGGCGAGCACGCCGACACCCCAGCGCTGGTCGGACTCGACCGAGCGCATCAGACCGAGTGCGAACGCCCGCGAGCGCGCATTCAGCGGGCCGCGGTCGACAAGGCTGTCGAGCAGCGCCAAGCCGTCAGCCGCAGACGTCGTGGTGAAGGTCGGGTCGCTCTGGCCGATCACCGTGTGCCGCATGCCGAGCCGGTGCGCGGCGGCGGCCAGCGCGCCGCTGCCGCCGGCGTCGAGGAACAGGTCGTAGCCGGCGACGTTGTCGCTCTGCTCGATCATCCTGGTGATCTCGTCGAGCTCGCCGGAGCTGAACCAGCTGTTCGTATCCTGCCGCTCGAGCAGCAGCGTCTCGAGGACGAGGACCTTGTAGACGCTGGCCGTCCACATGCCGCGCCGCGCGCCGTAGACGAAGGTGTCGCCGGACCTCTTGTCGCGCACCGCGATCGAGATCGCCCCGGCCGGCAACCGACGCGCGATCTTCGCGAGCGTCTGCTTCGCGACCTCGCGGGGCGGGGGCGGCGGCGGCGTCGGGGCGGACGTCGTGGGACCTGGGGAACTGCTGGCCGGCGGCGTACCCGCGGCCGATGTCGACGTGCTGTCCGGTGCAGTCCGGACGGCGCTACCGGCTGTCGTGCAGGCGCTCAGCATCGCCGCGGCAGCCAGTGCCCCCACGCCGATCCGTGTCACACCCATCATCATTCCTATGACTTCCTACACCGTGATCAGTGGCCGTTCTGTCGATAGGTACGGTCGCAGCATGAAAAGCGGTGTAAACGCTCACAGCCGCTTCGCGGTCCAATATCGTCGGCGGAGGTTAGTCCGATGAATGACGGACCCGGCTTCGACACGCTGGCGATCCACGCGGGGCAGGAGGCGGAGCGGACGACGGGCGCGGTGGTCGTGCCGATCTACCAGACCTCCACCTACAAGCAGGACGGCGTGGGCGGGCTGCGCGGCGGCTACGAGTACAGCCGCAGCGCCAACCCGACGCGCACCGCGCTGGAACAGGCGCTGGCCGCGATCGAGGGTGGCCGGCACGGCTTCGCGTTCGCCAGCGGGCTGGCTGCCGAGGACACCCTGCTGCGAGCGATCTGCAACCCGGGTGACCACGTGATCCTGCCCGGCGACGCCTACGGTGGCACCTACCGGCTCGTGGCCCGGGTGCTGACCCGCTGGGGGATCGAATTCACCGCGGTGCCGCTCGCCGACCTGGCCGCGGTGCGTGCTGCAGTGCGACCGGCGACCGCGGTGGTGTGGTGCGAGACGCCGACGAACCCGCTGCTCGGCATCGCCGACATCGCCGGGCTGGCCGAGATCGCGCAGGACGCCGGCGCGCGGCTCGTCGTCGACAACACCTTCGCCTCGCCGTACCTGCAGCAACCGCTCGCGCTGGGCGCCGACGTGGTCGTGCACTCGACCACGAAGTACCTGGGCGGCCATTCGGACGTCGTCGGCGGGGGGCTCGTGTGCGACGACGCCGGGCTCGCGGACGAGATCGGCTTCCACCAGAACTCGATGGGCGCGGTGGCCGGCCCGTTCGACGCCTGGCTGGTGCTGCGCGGCATCAAGACCCTCGGGGTGCGGATGGACCGGCACTGCTCGAACGCCGAGCGGATCGTCGAGTTCCTCGTCGATCACCCGGCGGTCTCCAAGGTGCTCTACCCCGGTTTGCCGGACCACCCCGGCCACGAGATCGCGGCGCGCCAGATGCGCCGGTTCGGAGGCATGGTGTCGTTTCGGCTGCGCGGCGGCGAGGAGACCGCGCTCAAGGTGTGCGGGCTGGTCGACGTGTTCACGCTGGGCGAGTCGCTGGGCGGCGTCGAGTCGCTCATCGAGCACCCGGCGCGAATGACGCACGCCTCCGTCGCCGGATCGCCGCTCGAGGTGCCGTCGGACCTCGTCCGGCTCTCGGTCGGCATCGAGGACGTCGCGGACCTCATCGCCGACCTGTCCGCCGCGCTCGCGTAGGTGTCGGCGGCCGGATCTCGCGCGGGTCAGTCGCCCGACGCCCGCCACTCGTGATCGAGGATCGCGAAGTCGATCTCGTCGGTCCACTCGCCCTTGAAGAACTCGTTCTCGACGAGAACGGCCTCCTGGCGCATGCCGAGCCGTCGCAGCACCGCGCCGGAGGCGTCGTTGCGTGCATCTATGCGGGCCGTCACCCGATGCGCCTTCAGCCCGTCGAAGGCGAGGCCGAGCAGCGCACGGCACGCCTCTGTCGCGTACCCGTTGCCGTGGACGTCGGGATTGAAGACGTAGCCGATCTCGGCGCACTGATGTTCCTCGCTGGCCCAGATCAGCACGACGTCGCCGATCACCCGTCCGGTGTCCCGCAGCTCGACGGCGAGCCACGCGACATCCCCCTCCTTCTCCACCGTCGACCGGTTGCGCGCCGGATCGGCGATCCGTTCGGCAAGCACCTCGCGGGTCCGCGGCTCGTACGGGATGTAGCGGCAGACGTCCTCGCGTGACTGGTAGGCCAGCACGTCGTCGACATCGGTGGCCGGATCGAGCGGGCGCAGGATCAGCCGCTCGGTCTCGAGCGGGTAGGTCGGTTTCAGCACAGGGGCCACGCTATGCCCGGCACCCAAGTGGATACCGTCATCGCATGGAGTGCACGGCGGGCGCGATCTGGGACGAGCGCTACCTCGCCTACAACTTCGGTGACCACCCGCTGAACCCGCTGCGGCTCGACCTCACGATCCGGCTGGCCCGCGAGCTCGGCGTGCTCGAGCGCCTCGACCTGACCGAACCGAGGCCCGCCGACGAGCAGCAACTGCTCACCGTCCACGGCGCCGCGTACCTCGCCGCGGTGCGTGAGGCGAGCGACGATCCGGCCTTCAGCGGTTTCGGGCTGGGCACCAGCGACGATCCGGTGTTCCCCGGGATGTACGACGCGTCCGCGCTCGTCGCCGGCGGGTCGGCCCAGGCGGCCGTGCGGTTGTGGCGCGGCGAGGTCGAGCACGCGGTCAACATCGCCGGCGGGCTGCACCACGCCATGCGCGACTACGCGTCCGGGTTCTGCATCTTCAACGACGTCGTGCTGGCCATCCGCACGCTTCTCGCCGAGGGCGCAACGAAGGTCGCGTACATCGACATCGACGTGCACCACGGGGACGGGGTGCAGGCCGCCTTCTACGACGACCCGCGAGTGCTGACGATCAGCCTGCACCAGGATCCGCGCACGCTGTTCCCGGGCACCGGCATGCCGACCGAGATCGGCGTCGGCGATGCGGAGGGCACCTCGGTCAACGTTGCGCTGCCACCGGGCACCGACGACGTCGGCTGGCTGCGCGCGTTCCGCGCGATCGTCCCCGGGGCGGTGCGCGCGTTCAAGCCGGACGTCCTCGTCACCCAGTGCGGCTGCGACACCCATCACGAGGATCCGCTCGCGAACCTCGAGCTCACCGTCGACGGCCAGCGCACCGCGATCGCAGAGCTGCACCGGCTGGCGCACGAGGTCGCCGGGGGTAAGTGGCTGGCCTTCGGTGGTGGCGGGTACGGACTGGTGCGCTGCGTCCCGCGCACGTGGACGCATCTGCTCGCCGAGGCGTGCGGGCGGCCGGTCGACGCGCAGACGTCGATCCCGGCCGGCTGGGTGGCGTACCTGCGCGAGCGCGGCGTGCGTGGCGAGCTGCCCGCGACGATGGGCGAACGGCCGGTGCCCAGGGTCGAGCCGTGGCAGCCCGGAGGCGCCGGCTGGCTGGACGGCGCCATCGGCGCGACCCGGCGCGCGGTGTTCCCGTTGCTCGGCTTGGACCCGGACGATCCGCGTGACTGACCCCGTCGTGGCCGAACCGCAGCCGCCGGCGCACTGGTCGGCGGACGTCGTGGCCGCGGACGGCGGCACCGTGCACCTGCGCCCGATCGTGCCGGCCGACGCGGAAGCGCTCGTCGCGTTCCACGGCGGGCTGTCGCAGCGCACCCGGTATCTGCGCTACTTCTCCGCCTACCCGAAGATCCCGGCGCGCGACCTCTACAAGTTCACCCATATGGACCACCGCGGCCGGGTCGCGTTCGCCGCGGTGCTCGCCGGCCAGATCATCGCCGTCGGCCGTTACGAGCGGCTCGGCGACACCGACCAGGCCGAGGTGGCGTTCGTCGTGGCCGACGAGCACCAGGGCCGGGGGATCGGCTCGGTGCTGCTCGAGCACCTCGCGGCAGCTGCCCGCGAGACCGGCGTGATCCGCCGGTTCCACGCGGTCGTGCTCGCCGAGAACGTCGGGATGATCCGGGTGTTCCGCGACGCGGGCTACGAGACGACCCGGCACGTCGAATTTGGCGAGGTGAGCCTCGAATTCGATGTGGACGAGACCGCCGTCACCGCGGCGGTGATGCGGGAGCGCGAGCTGCACGCCGAGGCGGTGTCGATCGCCCGGCTGCTGCGCCCGCGCGCGGTCGCGGTCGTCGGCGCGAGCAACGATGAGGGCAAGCTCGGCAATGCGGTGTTCGGCAATCTGCTGCGGATGGAGTTCGACGGGCCGCTGTACCCGATCAACCCGGAGGCTCGGCACGTCAACGGAGTGCCGGCGTACCGGACCGTCCTCGACGCCCCGGACGAGATCGACCTGGCGGTAATCGCCGTGCCGGCCGCAGCCGTCCCGGACGTCGTGCAGCAGTGCGCCGAGCGTGGCGTTCGCGGGCTGGTGGTGATCTCTGGCGGCTTCGGCGAGCGGGGGACCGACGACGAGCGCGCTGCCGGGCGCACCGCACAGCGAGAACTGGTCGCCGCGGCGCGCGCGCACGGCATGCGCGTGGTCGGCCCGAACTGCCTCGGAATCGTCAACACCGACCCGGCCGTCCGGCTCAACGCCTCGCTCGCGACGATCCCACCGCTGCGCGGACGGGTCGGGTTCTTCTCCCAGTCCGGCGCGCTCGGCGTGACGATCCTGGCCGAGGCGGCGCGCCGCGGCCTCGGCGTCTCGAGCTTCGTCTCGGCCGGCAACCGCGCGGACGTCTCGGGCAACGACCTGTTGCAGTATTGGGAGACCGACGAGGACACCGACGTCGTCCTGATGTACCTCGAGAGCTTCGGCAACCCGCGCAAGTTCGCCCGGCTGTGCCGACGGCTCGGCCGCCGCAAGCCGATCATCGCGGTGAAGAGCGCGGTGAGCGCGAGCATCGTCCCCGGGCTGGAGCAAACCTCGGTCGAGGTGCCGGAGATCAGCGCGCGGGCCCTGTTCGAGGCGTCCGGGGTGATCCGCGTCGAGACGGTGAGCGGCATGTTCGACGCCGCGCTGCTGCTGTCCACCCAGCCGCTGCCGGCCGGTGACCGGGTGGCCGTGGTCGGTAACTCGACGGCCATCGGCGTGCTCGTCGCGAACGCGTGCGCGGCCGAAGGCCTGCACCTGACCCGGCTCGATGACATCGGCGCCGAGGCCGGGCCGGAGGCGTTCGAGGTGGCGCTGCGCGCTGCCGTCGAGGATCCGGACGTCGATGCCGTCACCGTTGTGTTCGTCCCGCCACTGCAGCGCGGCGCGGACGAGGAAGTGGCCCGGGCGGTGCGCACGGTCGCCGCCGGGAGCGCGAAGCCGGTGTTGTCGACCTTCCTCGGCATCGAGGGCGTGCCGGCCGCGTTGTCCGCCGGCAGCGGCCAGTCGCCGGCCCGCGGCTCCGTTCCCTCCTACCCGTCGCCGGAACGCGCGGTGCGCGCGCTCGCCCGGGCCGTGCGCTACGCGATGTGGCGCTCGACGCCGCCCGGGACGGTGCCCGACTTCGCCGACCTCGATCTGCCGGCCGCGCGGGAGATCGTGCACGAGGTACTCGCCGAAGCACCGGAGGGCCGCGGGCTCACGCCGGACGAAGCGGGCCGGCTGCTCGGCAGCATCGGCATCGTGATGTCCTTCGAGCGGCCGGTGGACACGGTCGAGGTCGAGCTGTCCGTGTTCGACGACCGTTCGTTCGGGGCGTTGGTCAGTTTCGGCTTGAGCGGGTTCGCGACGGAACTGCTCGGCGACGTCGCCTACGCGGCAGCGCCGCTCACCACGCAGGACGCCGAGGAACTGATCCTGACCCCGCGCGCCGCGCCGCTGCTGACCGGCTACCGCGGCACCGAGCCCAGCGATCTCGGCGCGCTCGCCGACCTCGCGCTGCGGCTTTCGGCGCTGGGAGACGCGCTGCCCGAGATCGCGACGTGCCGACTGACCGCGCTGGCGACGCCGATCGGCGCGCACGTGGTCGGCGTGTCCGCCGAGGTCGCGCCCCCGACTGCGCGCGCGGACACCGGCCCGCGCCGGATGCGTGGCCTCTGAGCGAGCGTGCGAGCGAACCGATGTCGCAGGCTTTGCTAGGCGCGCGGTTTCGGTGCCTGAGCGGTCAGGCCGTCCGCTTGCCGGGGGTGTTGCGGGGCAGCG
>JAVHVB010000072.1:0-24014 GCA_032160775.1 Pseudonocardiales bacterium
AGCTGTTCAAGGACGCCGACGTCGACTCGACCGATGTCGTGACCGGCCGGCGGCTGGTCCTCGCCAACGATGACGTCCGCATCTCCTATGTGCGGGCCGGGCGCGGGTCGCCGCTGTACCGCAACGCCGTCGGCGACGAGTGCGTGTACGTCGAGTCCGGCTCGGCCACCGTCGAGACTGTGTTCGGCACGCTTCCGGCGCGTCCCGGCGACTACGTGCTGCTTCCCCGCGCGACCACGCACCGGTGGCTGCCCGGTCAGGAGGGCGTGCGCGCGTACTGCATCGAGGCCAATTCGCACATCTCGCCGGCGCGCCGCTATCTGTCGAGGTTCGGGCAACTGCTCGAGCACGCGCCGTTTTGCGAGCGCGACCTGCACGGGCCGGGCGATCCGTTGCTCGCCGACGGCAGCGATGTCGAGACCTACGTCAAGCATCGCGGTGCCGGACCGGGCGGACTGGCCGGCTCGGTGCACGTCAGCCCGCATCATCCGTTCGACGTCGTGGGGTGGGACGGCTGCCTTTACCCGTACACGTTCAACGTCGAGGACTACATGCCGATCACCGGCAAGGTCCACCAGCCGCCGCCGGCCCATCAGGTCTTCGAGGGCAACAACTTCGTGATCTGCAACTTCGTCCCGCGCAAGGTCGACTACCACCCGCTGTCGATCCCGGTGCCGTACTACCACTCGAACGTCGACTCGGACGAGGTGATGTTCTACTGCGGCGGCGACTACGAGGCGCGGAAGGGGTCGGGCATCGGCCAGGGCTCGATCTCGTTGCATCCGGGCGGCCACTCGCACGGCCCGCAGCCGGGCGCGTACGAGCGTTCGATCGGCGTCGAGTACTTCGACGAGCTCGCCGTCATGGTCGACACGTTCCGCCCGCTCCGGCTCGGCGAGGGCGGCCGGGCGAGCGACGACGGCCGGTACGCGTGGTCCTGGGCGAAGAGACGTTGAGCTACGGGCTGGACAACCTGCCCTACGGCGCGGTGGCCGGCCGCGACGGGCGCCGCTTCGCGGTCGTGCGCTACGGGGACGCGGTGCTCGACCTGGCGCTCGTCGAGCCGAACCTGTTCGCCGACGGCACGCTCGATGCATTCCTGGCCGCTGGACCCGACGTCTGGGAGCGGGTGCGCGCCGACGCGGCCGCGCTGATCGGGTCGGCCGGCCTCGAGCTCACCCCCGTCGCCGACGTGCGGCCGGTGCTCGCCTTCACGGTCGCCGACTACGTGGACTTCTACGCGAGCGAGCACCACGCCACCAACGCCGGCCGGATCTTCCGGCCTGGGGGCGACCCGCTGCCGGCGAACTGGAAGCACATGCCGGTGGGCTATCACGGGCGGGCCGGGTCGATCGTCGCGTCCGGCACCGACGTCGCGCGGCCCGCAGGTGTGCTCGGCCCGGGCGTGGTCGGCCCGTCCGCCCGGATGGACTTCGAGGCCGAACTCGCCTTCGTCGTCGGCGTGCCCGGCGCGCGGATAGCCGAGGCGCGCGCCGACCGGCACGTCTTCGGGGCGTTCCTGCTGAACGACTGGTCGGCACGCGATATCCAGGCCTTCGAGACCGTGCCGCTGGGCCCGTTCCTCGGCAAGTCCTTCGCGACGTCCGTTTCGCCCTGGATCACCCCGCTCGCTGCGCTCGACCCGTACCGGTTGGGCGCGTTCGGCCTCGACATCGACCTGACGGTGAGCATCAACGGCCAGCTGGTCAGCCGGCCGCGGTTCGCCGACATGCATTGGACCTATGGCCAGATGCTCGCCCACGTGACCTCGAACGGCGCATCGGTGCGCACCGGCGACGTCTTCGCCTCCGGCACGGTGAGCGGGCCGCAACCGGGCGAGCGCGGCTGCCTGCTCGAGCTCACCTGGAACGGCGCGGAGCCCCTCACGCTCGGCGACGGCACGACCCGCGAGTGGCTGCTCGACGGCGACGAGGTGCTCATCACGGCCCGCGCGGGAGCGGTGACCCTCGGCGAGGTCCGCGGACGCATCGTGGCGGAGTGAATCCGAAATGACCCCGGCCCACGAATACCTGGACGTGGAGTCCGCGCTCGCCGAGATCGGGGAACGGCTCAACCGGGGCGAACCGGACGCGTTGGAAGACGCGTACCGCACGCTCGGCCCGCTTGTGCAGTCCTATCTCGGCCGTTATGTACCGCAGCCTGACGTCGAGGACGTCATGCAGCGGGTCTTCTTCGAGGTCTGGCGGGTGCACGACCGGTACAACCCGGAGCTGTCGCTGCGTGGCTGGGTGCTGGGCATCGCGCGGAAGCGGGCCATCGACCACCTGCGCAAGCGCCGCGACGTGGTCGTCCCGATCGAGTCGATGCGCGAGATCGCCAGCGACGACGGGCGGGAGGTCGCCGAGCGGCTCGCGTGGGCCGACGAGGTGCGTGGCGCGCTGTCGATGCTGCCCGACCTCCAGCGGCACGTCATCGAACTCGCCTACTTCGACGGCTACACCCAGTCGGAGATCGCGCGGGTACTGGACATCCCGCTCGGTACCGTCAAGACACGCACAGCTCGGGGTCTGCAACGACTTGCCGGCCTGCTCGAGAACACGAGGGGCATCGCCAATGAAAAGTGACCACCGCGGGCGGTGTGCGAAGTGAGCCAGCACATCTCCGACGACCTGCCCCGCCTGCTCACCGGTGACGCGACCCGGGACGAGACGCTGGCCGCTGCCGAACACCTGCGCGGTTGCCCGGACTGCCAGCAGGAACTCGTCTCGGCCGTCGTCGCGCACGCCTCGCTCATCTCGGCCCACCGCTTCGCTCCGCGCTCCGCCGCGGTGGACGAGCTGCGGACGGAGTCGGCACCGGCCGCGCTGCCCGACATGAGCGCGATGTTCGCCCAGATCCGCGAGGAGGCCGCGACGCAGGCGCAGCCGGCCGGCAAGCGCCGCCGCCTGCTGATCGCCGTGGCCGCGGCCGCGGTGGTCGCCACGGCCGCCGGCGTGACGATTGCCGAGACGGTGGGTCCGTCGCCCTCGCACAGCGTCGCGCAAACACTGCTCCTCCGGCCGGTGCCCGCGCACCCTGATGCCTCGGCGAAGGTGACGATCGCCGGCGACCGGATGCACTTGGACGCCACCTCACTGCCGCAGCTCGACGCGGATCACCAGTACGAGGTCTGGCTGGTCGCCGATGCCGCCGGGCTGCGTCCGCTGGGCTACATCGGCCATGACCGCACCGCCGACCTGACGGTCCCGACCTCGGTGATGGCGCAGTACACCTCGGTCGCGATCAGCGTGCAGCGCAACAACCAGGTCTCGTTCAGCGGCGACGTGGTCGTCCGCGGCACCTACGGCTGAGCCATCAGGAACGGAATCAAACTTCGCGCGGCCGCCGCGGTATGAACATGCTGGTGCGCGCAGCGTATTCGTCCCAGCCGGCCCGCTTGCTCATGTGCTTTTCGAGGATGCGTGCCCCGGAGCCCTTGGTGAGCAGCAGCGTCATCACGATCGGTGCCGGCGCGGTGAGCACGCCCGGCCACAACCCGTCGGCGGCGACGAGATAGATCCCCCACCACACGCACGCGTCGCCGAAGTAGTTCGGGTGCCGGGTGTAGCGCCACAGCCCGCGGTCCATCACCGTGCCCTTCGTGGCCGGGTCGTTGCGGAACCGCTCGAGCTGGGCGTCGCCAACCGCCTCGAAGAAGACGCCGACCGCCCACAGGACGACTCCGATCCAGGCGACCGGGCCGACTGCGTCGCGCTCGAACGCGCCGACGAGGATCGGCGCAGCGATCAGGAAGGCCAGCACGCCCTGCAACAGATACACCATGCGCAGCGCGTACAGGTCCGGGTTACCCCGCGCCTTGCTGAGCAACTGCTCGTAGCGCGGGTCCTCCGGCTTGCCTACCGTGCGCCGGCCGATGTGCACCGCCAGCCGCAACCCCCACACGCCGGGAAGTGCGAGGAGCAGCCAACGGCGCAGCTCATCCCCGGGGCCGGCCGAACCCACGAATACGACGACCGCGATACCGACGAACAACAGGCCCCACGCCGTGTCGATGACGCTGTGTTTGCCCGCGAGCTTCGCAATCGCGAAAGTCGTGACGAGAAGGACAGCCGTCTCGGCAGCGGCCCAGCCCAGAGTGCCGGCGAATGCGGAAGTGTCGAACGCACTCATGGCCGCGCGGCGAGGAACTGGTCCACGCCCATCCGGCCCTCCTCGAAGGCGAGTGCACCGCCCACGAGGTAGAGCCGCCACACCCGCGCGACCTCCTCGCCCTGCAGTCGCACGAACGCGTCCCAGTTTGCCTCGAAGGTGTCGATCCAGCGGCGCACGGTATGAACGTAGTGCTCGCGCATCGCCTCGACGCCCAGCAGCTCGAAGCCGGCTGCTTCCAGATACCCGAGGGTCTGCGACATCGGCCGCATGTGCATGTCCGGAGCGATGTAGGCCTCGATGAACGCACCGCCGCCCGGCGCGGCGTCGTGCCGGCGGGACATCTGCTGGAGCAGCAGCCGGCCCCCGGGACGCAGCGCACCGTGCAGGATCGCGGCGTAGGTCGGGTATTGGCCCTCGCCGACGTGCTCGCCCATCTCGACCGAGCTGACCGCGTCGAATCTCTCGCCGCGCTCGGTCAACTCACGGTAGTCCTGCAGCCGCACCTCGACGCGGTCGGTGAGCCCGCGGTCGGCGATCCGCTTCGCCACGAAGTCGCGCTGCTGAGCGGACAGCGTCACGCCGGTGGCGTGCACGCCGTGGTGCTCGGCGGCGTGCAGGATGAGCGATCCCCAGCCGCAGCCGACATCGAGTAGCCGCATGCCGGGAGCAAGGCGCAACTTGCCGCAGATGAGATCGAGCTTCGCCCGCTGCGCGTCGACGAGGCTGTCGTCGGCGTCGGCGAAGTAGCCGCTCGAGTAGGCCATCGTCTCGTCGAGCAGCAGCTCGTAGAACTCGTTCGAGAGGTCGTAGTGATGGGCGATCGCGGCACGGTCGCGCAGCCGGCTGTGCAGCCGGCCGGACAGCCTGGCCTCGGAGGCAGGCGGCGCGGGCGGTAGCCCGAGGACACCGAGCCGAACCGCGGCGCGCGCGGCCCTGGTGCGCGCGCCGCGGCTCAGCCCGGCGCCGGCCCCGGGGCCGCTGCGGGCTACCGCCCAGCCCCGGCGGAACCCGTCCGCCAGATCGCCCTCGACGTCGACGTCGCCGGTCACGTACGCCCGCGCCAGGCCGAGTTCGCCCGGCGCCCACAGCAGCCGACGTAGCGCGCGCCGCGAGCGGAGCACGACGACAGGCCCGTCCGCCGGGCCGGCCTCGCTGCCGTCCCAGGCGCGCAGCCGGACGGGCAGGTCCGAGCCGGCGGTGTCGCGCACGAGTTGAGCGATGCGGTCGGCGACAGTGGGCATGGCGGGCTCCTTCGAGGACGGGGGCGCGGGGCGCGGTTGGACGGGCAGGCCTTTGCGCCAGAGCGCCACGCCGTGCCGGGTGATCAGGGCGCGGACCAGCCAGGTCTCCAAGGGGTGCCGGACGGCGGTCGCGACGACCGCCCGCCGCGTGGCGGGCCGGCGCACGCCGCGTACCGACGCGACGAACGGCCGCTCACCGGGGCGGTGCAAGGTGATCGTCACCGAGAGCCGGTCGCCCGGCTGCGGCAGGCTCATCCGGTAGAAACCGTCGACCGGGTAGAACGGCGAGACGTAGAACTCCTTGGCGGCGTCGGCCCGGCCGGCCTCGTCGGTGTGCAAAAGGTAGCGGTGCCGGCCGCCGTAGGTGTTGTGCACCTCGGCGACCACGCAGGCGAGCGCTCCCGCGCGATCGTGGCACCAGTAGAGGGTCAACGGGTTGAACACGTAGCCGAAGCTCCGCGCGTTCGTGAGCATGGTGATCCGCCCGCCGGCGACGTCGATGCCGTGTTCGGCGAGGAACTGCTCGACGTTCTCCCGGAGGCTCCGGCGCGGATCCCCGACGTGATCGCGCGCCAGGAACCGGGCCAGTACCCCGTGCCGGGGCAGGTCGTCCAGATCGACGTACCAGAGGAAGCTGCGCCGGCGCACCGCGTGCCGCACCGGATCGGTGCGCTGGTGCGCCACCTCGACGTCGTACAGCGCGGGCTTCACCAGTCGACCCCCAGCGACGCGGCGGCCGCGACGCCCGACCGGCAGCCGTCCTCGTGGAAGCCCCACCCGTGGTACGCGCCGGCGAACGCCAGACGGGAGTCGTTGAGCTCCGGCAACCGTTCCCGTGCCGCGACCGAGGCCATCGTGTAGATCGGGTGCTCGTAGGTCATCCGGTCGATCACCTTCGCCGGGTCGACCCGGTCGTCGCCGTTGAGCGTGACGATGTAGGTCTCCGGCGCATGGAGTCGCTGCAGCCGGTTCATGTCGTAGCTGACGTGCACGGCGGTCGGCAGCGCCCGGCACGAGGGCATCGCATAGTTCCACGACGCCGCAGCCCGTCGGGTCCGTGGGAGCACCGAGGTGTCGGTATGCAGCAGTGTGGGGTTGACGGTGTACCCAATGGCGCCGAGCACATCGCGCTCGTCCGCGGTCGGCGCGGTGAGCATGCCGAGCGCCTGGTGCGGGTGCGTCGCGAGCACCGCTGCGTCGAAGTGCACCACCTCGTCGGCGTCGTCGCGGATCTCCACACCGTCGGCGACCCGCGTGACGGCGCGGACCGGGGTGGATGTCTGCACCGCGGTCAAGCCCTTCGCCGCCCGCTCGACGTAGCGGGCCGAACCGCCGACCACCGTGTACCAGACCGGGCTGCCCTTGACCGAGAGCGCGCCGTGGTTCTCCAGGAAGGTGAACAGGTAGCGGGCCGGGTAGTCGCCAGCCTCGGTCGGTGCCATGGACCAGACGGCGGCGATCACCGGCGTCACGAAGTGGTCGGCGAAGTAGGTCGAGAACCCGCCACGGGCGAGGAACTCGCGCACCGTGACTCCGTCGTCGGCCGCGGCCAGCACCGCGTGCGCTTCGCGGTAGAACCGCGCCGCCTCGGTGAGCAGCCGGATGTACCGCGGCCGGGCAACGGTTCGAACCGACGGCAGCAGGCCGCTCAGCCCGCGCCCGCCCGCGTACTCCAGCCCGCAGCCGGCGCAGGAGATCGACATGCTCATGTCGGACTCCTGGGTCGCCACGCCGAGTTCGCCGAACAGCCGCAGCAGAGTCGGGTAGGTGCGCTGGTTGTGGACGATGAAGCCGGTGTCGACGCGGCGCAGTGCGCCATCCGCACCGAGCAGTTCATGCGTGTCCGCATGCCCGCCCAGGCGGTGATCCGCCTCGTAGAGGATGACGTCCGCGTCCCGCTGTAGCACGTAGGACGCGGTGAGGCCGGCGACTCCGCTCCCGACGACGGCAATTCTGCGACGAGGCATTGCGACCCTCCCGGCTTCCGCGCACGCTTCGCGTCCGACTGCTTCGTCAGGACATTCGTGCCGGCAGGGGCGTTCGGATTCACGCGCCCAGGCGCCTATCAGGTGCGGCGACGGCGGGACATACGAAGAGGCGGCGGCACGGGAGGGATGTGCCGCTCGCCTCTTCTAAATCGAGTCTAGGGCATCCGTTCCATGATCGCCGCAAGTAGTTTTTCCGATGTGGACGACGCATACTTCACGCCTCTCGACGGCGCTTCCCCGGCGGCTCGTTACCTGGCCGGGCCGCTCACGGCCGGCCCGTGGGACGAACGGTTGCAGCACGGCGGGCCACCCAACGCGCTCGCCGTCACGGTGGCCGAAGAGGCGCTGCGGGCCGAGTCCGGCCGCACGGACCTCGTCGCGATGCGGCTCGCCGCGGACTTCGTCGGACCGGTGCCGGTCGGCGAGCTGGAGGTGCGCACCGAGATCCGCCGCGCGGCCCGCAGCGCGGCCCTGGTCGAGGTGACGCTGGTTGCCGACGGACGGGCCTGCCTGTTGGCGCGGGTGTGGTTCGTCCGCGCCGCGGACACGTCGGCGATCGCCCCGCCGCTCGGCGCTGAGCTGCCCGTGCCGGAAGGGCGGGAGGTCGGGCTGGACGTCGACTTCGGCTACGGCTCGAGCATCGAGTGGCGCCTCGTCAAGGGCCGCATGGGGACGCCCGGCCCGGCCGTCGCCTGGGCTTGCCCGCGCACCGATCTGCTGCCCGCGAAGCCGCCCCTCGGCCTGGCCCGGGTGGCGCTGATCGCGGATACGGCCAGCGGGCTCTCGGCCGAACTGGACTGGGCGCAGTGGTCGTTCGTCAATGTCGATCTCGACGTCCACCTCGCCCGGCCGGTCGAGGGCGACTGGATCCTGATGGACGCGGCGACCCAGCTCGGGCCGACCGGTTCGGCACTGACCCGCTCGACGCTCTCCGACGTCCGCGGCGGGCTCGGTGCGGGACTGCAGACCCTCGTCGTGGCGCCCATGGCCGCCCGGGGGTAGTCGCTGTGCGGCGGTCTGACCCGGTTCCCAGGCCGCTCGGGCAGACTTCCCACTGTGAGCGCTGTGAGCACAGGGACCGCAGCTGCCGAGACCCCGGCGCCCGAGCCGAAGCCGCGGTACGGCCTCGAACTGCTCGCCGTCCTCGGCGTCACCTTCGGCATCTCCGGCATCGGCGCGCTGCTCAGCTTCATCCGGGCTCAAGTCACGATCAATCACGGGTTCGGCTTCACCAAGGTCGCGACCGGGCCGATCAAGCACGCCGCGAAGACGCAGTATCAGTGGCTGGACATCCTCGACCAGGTCTACGGGGTCGTCGCCGGCGTCCTGCCCGCGTTCCTCGCCATCGTCCTGCTCATGCGCTCGCCCGCCGGGCCCGGCCTCGGCATCGGGCTGCACCGGCTGCGGGTGCGCGAGACGCTGCAGGGCCTCGGCTTCGCGGCGCTCATCGGCGTCCCGGGCATCGCCTTCGTCTACGTCGCGCGCAAGCTCGGACTCAACGCGCAGATCGTCGTCACCGACTTCCCGGACGTCTGGTACCGCGTGCCGACGCTGATCCTCGAGGCGTTCCAGCAGGGGTTCGCTGAGGAGATCATCGTCGCCGCGTACGTGCTCACCCGACTGCGGCAGCTCGGCTGGTCGAACTCGCGCGCGCTCGTCGTGGCGAGCATGCTGCGCGGGTCCTACCACCTGTACCAGGGCTACGGCGGGTTCGTGGGCAACGCGGTGATGGGGCTGGTCTTCGGCTGGTGGTTCCAGCGGACGAGACGGGTCTGGCCCCTGGTCATCGCGCACTTCGTGATCGACGCGATCAGCTTCGTCGGCTACGTCTATCTGCACGACCGCGTCGGCTGGATCTGAGCCACCGAGCCGGTGCTCGGCGCGTGCCGTCGGAGCCTTGCGAGAGCAGCAAGGCGTACGGTCAAGGTGAGGTGCGATCCATCGGGTCGTTCCCACACAAACTGAAGGTTGCCGTCGTGCGCATGCCCTGGTCGAAGTCCCGCAATTCAGAATCGGTCGACCTGGGCTCGGTGAGCAAGTCGCAGGCCGCGTTGTCCGGCCCCGAAGGGGACGGCAAGGAACACGACCTGCAGTACTGGCTCGATTCCGGCTTCCTGACGCTCCCGGCGGGCACGCCGGTCCCGGTGCCTGCCCCGGCGCGAGGCGCCGAGCCGGTCGCCCCGCGCCCTGCCGCCCGGTGAGAGCCGAACGGCGCTGAATCCGTTGGACGCCGGGCAGCTCGGCTGAAATGGTTCCCGCCGTGGAGATGGTGCACCCGGTCCCGGTCGAGGACGCGCGCGAGTGGCTCGCGGCAGTCGTGACGACGCTGCTCGGCGACCCCTACGCGGAGGAGTTCGAAAAGCGGCTGGAGCGCTGGCTCCGGGATTGGCCGGCGGACATCTGGGGGTACCGGGACCACGGCCGCTGGGTCGCCACCCTTGCGACCGAGCCGCGGGTGCTCACGGTGCCGGGGCCGGGAGTGACCACCCGCGATCTCGAGGTCGATTCGCTCACCACGGTGACGGTCGCCGCCACCCACCGGCGCCGTGGCCTGCTCACCAGCATGATGCGCGACTCGCTGCAATCGGCGAAGGACCGCGGGCTGCCGCTCTCCGTGTTGATCGCGGCCGAGTGGCCGATCTACGGGCGGTTCGGCTACGCGCCGTCCGTCCTGGACAGCGGGTACGTCTATCACCCGCGGCGGCCGGCTGCCGGGCTCCCGGCCCCCAAAACCGGCAGCGTCCGGCAGGTCGAGCCGGCCGAGTTGATTGACGTCGCGCCGGAGATCTTCGAGCGTGCCCGGCGCACGCGGGCCGGCCAGATGGACCGCCGCGGACTGTGGTGGGCACGCGCGCTCAACGTCGGCTTCGAAGCGGTCGGCAAGCAGCAACACTGGATTCTGCACGAGGGCGCGGACGGCCCGGACGGGCTGCTCTCCTGGCGGGTGACCCGCGATTGGGAGTTGACCGGCGAGATGGGCGCGATCGAGGTCCCGGTGTTCGTGACCGCCACCGAGGACGCCTACCTGGACCTGTGGGGCTATCTCGCAGGGAGCGACGTCGTCGACGAGATCCACGTGGACGACCGGCCGGTCGACGAGCCGATCCGCTGGCACCTCCAGGACGCCCGCGCGCTGTCGTACAAGACCACCTTCGACTACTTGTGGGTGCGGCTGCTGGATGTACCGGTCGCGCTCGCGGCGCGCAGCTACGCCGTGCCCGGCCGGCTGGTCCTCGACGTCGTGGACAACGACCTCGGCGGCTACGGTGCCGGCTGCGTACTGCTCGACGCGGACGAGTCGGGCGTTCGCTGCGAAGCGACGAACGAGCAGCCCGATCTCCGGGTCAACCAGCGAGCGCTGGCGTCGTGCTACCTGGGCGGGTACCGGCTCCGCCAGCTGAGCCACCTCGTCGAGGAACTCACGCCGGGTGCGCTCGACCGCGCCGACCTGATGTTCTCCACCGCCCTGCCGCCGTGGAACCAGACCGGCTTCTGACGCGCGGACGTCTGTGCCTCCCGTGGCGACAGTTACCGCCCGCGCGTAGCGTGCGGCCGACCAGCCAAACGGGACGAAGGGGTCGTCATGCAACGAAAGTCCGGCACGGCCGTCATCGCTGCATTGCTTGCAGCGGCTGCGGTCGGCCTAGGCAGCCTCATCATGATGCAGAATGTCGCCGGCGCGACCAGCGCGACCAGCGCGGTCACGACGGCGAGCCGGCATGTCGTCATGCAGGCGTCGGCGGAACTCACCAGTGGCGTCGGCCTGAAGGACGTCAAGCTGTTCGATGCGACGACCAACAGCGGCAAGCTGTCCGGCCGGTTCGCGGTCTCGAGCGTGACGGTCGCGCAGGCCGGGGGAAGCCAGGCGATCGAGGTCTCCCTGCGCGCCGCGACCTGTGACAACTCGAACGCCTTCGGTGCCGTTGAGTACATTGTCGTGCCGCAGGACGAGACGGTGCACATCAGCTATCCGAGTGCGGTGCGAATGCCGTTCACGGCTAGCGCCCCGACCAGTTGGTGTCTCTACGCCGAAACCGTCAGGGACAACGGCACATTGCACGTAAGCGTGGTCGCGACCAGCGTGGGCTGACGGGCGCCCGAGCGCCACGCGCCGGGCGCTATTGGTGTGGCGGCTGGTAGGGCGGGTTCTGCGGGTACTGGTATCCCGGTGGCTGCTGCGGTTGCTGCGGGTACTGGTAGCCGGCCTGGCGCGGAAACTCCTCCGGGGGCGCCGGGGCAGCCGCTTCGCCGGCCGGTGGTTGACCGGCCGGTGGGTCGTCGGAAGTGGGCACCCGCTCGCGCAAGATCTCGGCGACGTCCTTGCCGTCCTGACCTGGCGAGACCGTCTGGGCGACTCGGGAGTCCTCGTCCTCGTCTGAGGCGCGGAGGTTGATCGCCTCTGGTTGGGCCGAGGCAGGCGGCAGGTTCGAGTCGAACCAGCCGTCGGTGTCGATCGGCGTGGTCTCGCCCGGATCGGCACCCTGCGCCGCGAGCCACGGCGGCGGCTCGCCGTTCTCGTTGCCGCCGAGCCGGGCGAGCCCGTCGAGGGCACGGCTGAACTCGCTCGGCACGATCCACATCTTGTTGGACTCGCCCTGCGCGATCTGCGGCAGCGTCTGCAGGTACTGATACGCCAGAAGCGCCGGATCGGGCCGCGCGTCGTGAATAGCGTTGAACGTCGTCTCGATCGCCTTCGCCTGGCCTTGCGCGGACAGGTAGCGCGCGGCGCGATCTCCTTCGGCGCGCAGAATGCGTGACTGGCGCTCGGCCTCGGCTTCGAGGATCACCGCCTGCTTCTGCCCCTCGGCGGCCAAAATCTGGGCGGCCTTGTTGCCCTCTGCGGTCTTGATCGCCGACTCGCGCTGACCCTCCGCGGTCAGGATCAGCGCGCGCTTGTTCCGGTCGGCACGCATCTGCTGCTCCATCGCGTCCTGGATGGACGGCGGCGGGTCGATCGCCTTGATTTCCACGCGGGCAACCCGGATCCCCCACGGGCCGGTCGCCTCGTCCAGCACTCCGCGCAGCTTGCTGTTGATCTCGTCGCGGCTGGTGAGCGCCTGCTCGAGGTTGAGCGAGCCGATCACGTTACGCAGCGTGGTGATGGTCAGCTGTTCGACGGCCTGGATGTAGTTCGCGATCTCATAGGTCGCCGCGCGCGGGTCGGTGACCTGGAAGTAGATGACCGAGTCGACGCCGACGGTCAGGTTGTCGGAGGTGATCACCGGCTGCGGCGGGAAGCTGACCACCTGCTCGCGCAGGTCGATGAGCGGGCGCATGCGGTCGATGAACGGGACGAGGAACGTCATGCCCGGGCCCTGCGTGCGGGTGTAGCGGCCCAGCCGCTCGACCACCGCCGCGCGCGCCTGCGGCACGATGCGCACCGCTTTGACGACGACGAACAGGAGTACGACGAGTACGACGATCGCCGCGATGACTCCACCTGACATAGCTGGCCCCCAGACGCGAAGTTGGGCCCATCCTGCCGGACGCGCAGACCGACCGCGAGATCGTCAGGGTGGTGGAACCGTGCGATGCACTTCGGTGCAGGCGCGGAGGCTATTTCGTGAGGTACGGATCTTCGAAGAGGACCTCGGCGGTCGCGCCGTTGATCTTCATCACCCGCACGACCGTGCCCGCCGCCAACACCTGGCCCTTGTCGAAGGCGCGCGCCGACCACTCCCCGCCCATCAGCCGGACGCGACCGTCGTGCGCGTTGACCTCGCTCAGCACGACCGCCTCCTCACCGACCAGCCGCTCGGAGTTGGTCGTCAGCGTCGGGTCGCGCATGAGATGCCGCTTGACGATCGGTCGCAGGCCGGCGAGCAGCGCCACCGTGGCGACGATCGCGACGACGACCTGGACGAACAGCGACGCGCCGAGGCCCGCGGCGATCGAGCCGGCCAGCGCACCACCGGCGAACATGGCGAGGACGAAGGTGAGAGTGGTGACCTCGGCCGCGGCGAGGACGCCGGCGGCGATCATCCAGACGAGCCAGTCAGGCATGAGAACAGCATGACATCCGGGTGGCGGGAACGCCCGATCTCACTCCGTGACGAAGTCGATCAGTTCCTCGACCGCGCGCAGCAGCGGTACCTCGACATCGGCGTAGCTGTCCACGCCGCCCAGCACCCGCCGCCACATCTCGCGGGGGTCGCTGACCCGCAGGGCCGCGCAGATGCCGTCCTTCCAGTTCTGCCCGCGCGGCACGACGGGCCAGCGGTCGATGCCCAGCGCGGTGGGCTTCACCGCCTGCCAGATGTCGACGTAGGGGTGTCCGGTGACGCGCACGTTCGGATCGCGGACCTCGGCTGCGATGCGCGCCTCCTTGGAGCCCGCGACGAGGTGGTCCACCAGCACGCCGACGCGCCGGGTCGGCGCCGGACCGAACTCGCGCACGCGGGCGGCGAGGTTGTCGATGCCGTCCAGCGGCTCGACGACCACGCCCTCGACACGCAGGTCGTCGCCCCAGATCCGTTCGACCAGTGCCGCGTCGTGGACGCCCTCGACCCAGATCCGGCTGGCCCGCGCCACTCGTGCCTTCCCGTCCGCGACCGCGTACGAACCGGACGCGGTGCGGGTGCGCGCGGCCGGCGCCGGAGGTCGGGCAGGCGGCCGCACGAGCGTGACGACGCGACCCTCGAGCAGGAAGCCGGCGGGCAGCATCGGGAAGACCCGACGCTTGCCGTGCCGGTCCTCGAGGGTGACCGTGTCGCGTTTCTCCGCCGCGTCCACCGCCCGGCCGACGGCGACTATCGCGCCGCAGAACTCGCCGCCGGCGGTTTCCACGACGAGGTCCGGCTCGGCCGCGACCTCGGGCACCTGCGGCCGACGACGGGAGGGCTGGGCGAGGACGTCGGTGTAGTCGTGCACGACAAGCGACACTAGGCGCGGACGGCCTTTCCCCGGCGGCGCCACGCCTCGCTAATCTCGGGATCGTGGCAGTGTCGCGAGCCGGGTCGCTCGCCGCGTGGGCGGCGGCGTTCTTCGCCGGCCGGACGAGCCTGGACCAGGCTGCCGACGCCGTCACCGGACGGGACGCCCCGCACCAGGTCGGCGGCCTGCCGGCGTACGACTTCGAGCTCGTCCCGCTGCGCGAAGTGCTGGTCGCGTGGCGTCGCGCCGGCTCGGTCGCCCGGGTCGTCCTGCCGGTGGCCGGCGACGTGCGTGGGCTGCCCGGGCCGGCGGCGTTCCGCATTGCCGCGCTGGAGCGTGGCGAGGCCGTCGTCGGGCGCACGATCGGCGTCGTGCCCGAGGTGGTCGACTACGCACCCAGCAGCGCGCCGCCGACCGTCCTCTGGCAGGCCTTCGAGATCGAGCCGGCGCCTCCCGATCACGTCGCGGTCGCCGATGCCCAGTACGACCTCACCACCGCGATCCGCGACTCGGCGAGCGCGCTCTCGGCCGCCGATGTGGCCGGCTGGGTCGACGACGTCGCCGACACGCTGCACGACGCGCGCCGGGCCGGCGAGCGGCTCAACCTGCCACCGGCCTTCCCGTCACGCGCGGTCGCCCTGCTCGCACAGGCGGAACGGTTGCAGGCCGTCCTCGACCTCGCCCACGCGGACCCCACCGGCGGGGCGATCGACCGCACCGGGATCGCTGCCCGGTCGTCGGCCCTGGCCCCGCTGGCCACCGCGGTCCGCCGGGCACGGGTGGCCGGCTACAACGCCGAGGCGCGTGACTGATCGGCGTTCCGGCGCGGCAATCTCGTCATCGCAAAGCGGCCGCAGCCGCGGGCGACGGGCGCGCAACTCTGCCGAAACGTGCCCGACTCACCTGTCCGGCACCCTCGGCGGGGATGACGGTCAGCCGGATAGAAGACGCGCGCCGCAGTCCGTGCATACGGATCGAGGCGCAGATGGTGCACGGCTACCGCCGGGTGTACCGGATCGCCGGCAGCGGCCCGCCGCTGCTGCTGATCCACGGCATCGGGGACAGTTCGGCCACGTGGCGCACGGTGCTCCCGGCGCTGGCACGCAAGCACACGGTCATCGCCCCCGATCTGCTCGGGCACGGGATGTCCGCGAAACCGCGCGCCGACTACTCGGTCGCGGCGTACGCCAACGGTGTGCGCGACCTGCTCGGGGTGCTCGACATCGACCGGGTGACCCTCGTCGGGCACTCGCTCGGCGGCGGGGTGGCGATGCAGTTCGCCTACCAGTTCCCGGAGAAGACCGAACGGATGGTGCTCGTCGCAGGTGGGGGCGCCGGCCGCGGGGTGTCTCCGCTGTTGCGCGCGGCCACGCTGCCCGGCGCGACGGCAGCACTCGCGGCCGTCCGGTTGCCCTTCGCGGGCACGGCGATCGGCGCGGCCATCAGCATGCTCGAGCGGCTGGACACCGGACTCGGCCACGACGCGCCGGACCTCCGGCGGGTGGTCGAGGCGTTGCCGGACGCCCGGTCGCGCGCGGCGTTCATCCGGACGTTGCGGTCGGTGGTCGACTGGCGGGGCCAGGTCGTGACCATGCTCGACCGGTGCTACCTCGCGCGCGGCATGCCGACGATGCTGATCTGGGGTTCGCGCGACAGCGTCCTGCCGGTAGGGCACGCCTACCAGGCGCGCGCGGCGATGCCGGGCAGCCGGCTGGAGATCTTCGACGGTGCCGGCCATTTCCCGTTCCGATCGGACCCGGACCGGTTCGTTGCGCTCGTGCAGGACTTCGTCTCCTCCACGGCGCCGGCCGAATGGGGCGTCGAGGACTGGCGCGGCCTGTTGCGCGCAGGCCGTCCGGCGGCCGTCGCGCACCGTGAGTCGCCGGGATACCAGGCGGAATTGCGTGCCGCGAGCGAGCGATCCGCAACGTAGCCTCGGCAGGTGGACGTTCTCAACGAAGCCGCGCGGTCGGTCGTCACCGGCGGCAATCTCGCGCACCTGGTCACCGTCAACAGCGACGGCAGCCCGCAGCTCAGCGTCGTCTGGGTGGGCATCGACGGCGACGAGATCGTCAGCGCGCACCTCGCCGACCGGCTGAAGTTACGCAACGCGCGGCGCGATCCCCGCGTCGTGCTGTCGATGCAGACCGACGTCGTCAACGACTTCGGACTGGCCGAGTACCTGGTGGTCCGCGGCACCGCACGGGTCACCGACGGCGGTGCCGCGGAGCTGCTGCAGCAACTGGCCCACGTCTACCTCGGCCCGGACGTCACGTTCCCGCCGGGCGGGCCGCACCCGCCCGGCTTCGTCCTGCGCATCACGCCGACCAAGGTCAGCGGCGTCGGCCCCTGGACCGACTGACCGCTCAGAACGGCGGCGGCTCGATCGCCGACCCGGTGGTGCTCGGCGGCGCCGTGGCGGTCACTGCGGACGTCAGCGGGCGACCGCGGCGGGTGCGGGGTGCGAAGGTCGGCGACGGTCCGCCCAGCTCCTCGTCCGGCCAGCGCAGCGCGACGGGTGTCACCCGCGGCATCGGCGCGGGCAGCGGCGGTGCGATCGGATCGACCCGCACAAGGTGACGGCGGCCGAGCGGGCTGATCCAGACGAAGGTGCGGTCGTCGCGGCGGACGAGCCGCCAGCCGCCGACGGTCTTCAACCGGTGATCATGTCGGCACCCGGGCGTGAGATTCTCCTCGTCCGTCGGCCCGCCGCGGGAATGATCC
Source organism: Pseudonocardiales bacterium (assembly GCA_032160775.1). Lineage (GTDB taxonomy): Bacteria > Actinomycetota > Actinomycetes > Mycobacteriales > Jatrophihabitantaceae > Jatrophihabitans. Next base: position 16,940 of record JAVHVB010000072.1, read on the forward strand.
CGGCGGTGGTCGACGTCGCACTCGCTGGCGGGACGCCCGCACCCGGCGAAAAGGCAGCGCTGGAAGTGGATCTGGACGCGTCGGCGCAGCGGCCGTCCGGGGAACCGGGCGGCCGGGTCCTGCTCGATCGGTTGCCGTTCCGCGTTTTGCGCGGCGAGATCGGTCAGCACCGCCGACCACGCGGCGTGCTGTTCCAGAAGCGCGGTGTCACTGAGCAACGCCATCGGGACGTGCAGCTCGACGACGCCGCCGCTGATCTTCGGTGCGCCGGCCTTCGGTGCGCCGGCCTTCGGTGCGCCGACATCGTCCCCGCGCGGACGCCGGCGGGTGATCGAGTCGAACACCGCGTGCCCCTCGTCGTCGACGACCGCGAAGCGCCACTCACCCCTGTGCTGCTGCGCTGCGATCTTGCGCGCAACCGGCGCGGTGACCGGGCCCCAGCCGGCGATCTCACCCGGCTGGTCGTTTCGGCCCAGCAAGGTATCGAGCCCTACCCGGAGTTCCACGCCGCGGGAGATTTGCGCGACCGGACGGTCTGCAGCCGCGTGCTCGGCCCTGGTCTCCGGCTTCGGGAACAGCCGCAGCGATTCGTCGACGATGGAGGACTCGGGCAGGCCGTGGAAGCGGCCGTCGAGCAGTCCGAGGAACAGTTCGGCGCGCAGGTGGTCGATCTTCGCCGCCGCCCCGGCGCGCTTGGCGGCATCAGCCAGCGCATCGACGCGGGCGCATGCTGCCGCCGCCTCGTCGGCGGGAAGATTCTGGCCGGACACCGTCGCCGACCCGTCGTCGTTGAGGTAGCCGACCACTCGCCGTTCGCGCACCGCCTGCTTGTAGCGTCGCTCGGCCCAACCCGGGTCGAGTGCGATGGCCAGCCGCCGCACCTTCTCGGCCAACCGAGTGGCGGTCACCTCGGCCGCGCCGGCGAGCAGCGCGTCGAGCACGGTCGCGGTCTGCGTCTCGGTGAGATCCCAGCACCCGTCGGCAAACACGATCGCCCGGGCGCGATCGATCGCACCCGCCGACAAGGATTCAGCAACCCGCGGAAGCGCGGAGACCGCGTCGGCGTTCTCCAGCTCGCGCCGCGCCGACCGGCGGGTCAGCCGCAACTCGGCGCGGATCTCGTCCACTGCCGAATCGAAGACCTCGTCCCGGCTCCACCGGGCGCCTGAAGGCAAGTTCGGCATCGGGTCCCGGCGCGCGATCTCGGCCATCACGGCCCACACCTGCGCCTGCTGATAGGCGAGCTGGCGCCACTGCGCACCGAGCAGGTCGACGAGCGCCACGTCGTCCACCGCTCCCGCGTCGACCGACGCGAGAAGCGCGCACAACTCCGGACCGGTCGGCGCTCCGGCCAACCCGTTCGGAATCGTGCTCTGCATGTCGTGGACGCTAACCGCGGGCACCGACAATTCCGGCCGTTCCGGACGTGCGCCCGCGAACCTGTGCATAACCCGCGAACGGCTTGGAAACCGCAGCGAGCCCCGCAGGGGTCACCGGGAGTGACGTCGTGCCGCGCGGTTCAGCAGGTAGGGCGCGATGCGCCGGTGCGCCGGCCCGACGGCGGCCCAGATCGGCCGGGCGAGCGCGGGCCGCCGGTAGCACAGGAAGGTGGTCAGCCGCATTCGCGATCCCTCGAGCCGCCGGCCGACGAGCATCGCCGTCGCCAGCGGCGAGGTCGCAGTCAACCGGACGAGGTCGTCGTCGGACTCGACGACCTCCCAGCCGAGCACGCGCCCCGGATCGCCGAGCGGCCCTAGTCGCAGGCCGAGCACGTAGCGGTGGGCGACCACGATGAAGCGCCGAAGCGCGGCGGGCGAGTTCTCGAGCGCGTCCCTGGCCCACTCCTCGGGCGTCCGCGGGTCCGCGTCGGGCAGCGAGATCTCGAACGCGTCCGAGTAATCGCAGTCCGGCATCCCGTCGGGCAGCGGCTCATCGATCGGTACCCGGTGGGCGTCGGCGCGCGCAGCAACGGCCATGGCCTCAGTATCCGCCCCGCCCGCCGGTCAGAGCGAGCGGGCCAGGTCCCCCCGGACGGACGCGAACCACGCCACCCGCCGCTGGATCTGCTCGCCTGCGCCTTCCTCCCACATCCGCGCCCAGCCACCGCCGAGGTTCTCCGCGGCCCACCGCATGATGTCGTACGACCCGGCGAAGCGGAGCTCGCAGGCGTGCAGGAACTGCCCGGGCGACACGACGTCGCGTCCGTAGCCGTGCAGGAGCAAGGCCACCCGGGCAGCGACGTCGATCCCCGCGTAGACCGCGTCCCGGTCGACCGGATCGCTGAGCGGCACCCAGTGCATCGCGGTGTTCGCGAGGTCGACCGATCGGGTCGTCCAGTCGGAAAGGTCGAAGTCGATGAGGCCGCAGGCGACGCCGTCGCGGAACACCGTGTTCTGCGGAGTCACATCGCGCTGCGCGACGATCCGCGGCTCGTCCTCGGGGAACAACGGCTGGGGACGTCCCGGCTCGATGTGCCGCGCCGGCAGGACGAACCCCTCGCTCGCATCGTGCAACCGCCGGACGAGCCGCGCCACGCCGGGCAGTAGCGCATCCTCGGCAACCCACGGCTCGACGGGCGAACCGGGTACGTCACCGTCGAGGAAGGTCAGGACGTCGCGACCGTGCGCGTCGACGCCCAAATAGCGGGGTGCTCCGTCGAATCCGGCCTCGGCCAGGTGCTGCAGATAGGCCGCCACCCGCGAGCTCGATTCCTGATGCGGCCGGCGCACGGTGTCGCCGATCCGGACCACGCCCTCCGTGACGTCACCTGCCGGCAGCGCGATCTCCGGGCCGTCCGGGAAGGTCATGAGGCAGCGGCAGGCCGTGACGGCGGCGGGCAGCAACCCGTCGGGCAGTCGAAGCCGGAGACGCCGAGCGGACTGGAGGTGCGCACCGCAGCGCCTTCGAGATGCTCTTCGACGAGTTCGCGGACAGCCGAGACGAACGCCGGGTGCGCGCCGACCGTCGCTGCGCGCGCGTACTGCAAACCGACCGAGTCGGCCGTCGTGCGCGCCTCGACGTCGAGGTCCCAGCGCACCTCGACATGGTCGGACACGAACCCGCTCGGTGTCACGACCACCGCCCGTACGCCGGCGGAAGCGAGCGCGCGCAGGTGGTCGTTGATGTCCGGCTCGAGCCACGGCACCGCGGGCGGGCCTGATCGCGACTGCCAGACGAGGTCGAATTCGGCGCCCTCGCCGCGGACCGCGGTTGCGACGAGCCGCGCGGTCTCGCGATGCTGCGCCGCGTACCGCCCGTCGGCGGCCGGCCCGGACGCGTCGTTCATCGCAACCGGAATGGAGTGCGCCGTGAACACCAGGCGCGCCGCGTCGGCCGCGGCACCGGGAAGGCGAGCCAGTGCGGCCCGGACCTGGTCAGCCTGCGCCGCGATGAATCCGGGGTGGTCGTAGAAGTGCCGCAGCTTCACGAGCTCGGGCGCACCGGTCCCGGACACCCGCAACGCCTTCTCGAGATCCTCCCGGTACTGCCGGCAACCCGAGTAGGACGACGTCGCCGATGTCGTGAAGACCAGCGCACGATGGACCCCGTCGTCGCGCATCTGGCGCACCGCGTCTGCCACGTAGGGCTTCCAGTTCCGGTTGCCCCAGTAGATCGGCAGCTCGATCCCGTGCCCCGCGAACTCCTGCGCGAGCGCCTTCATCAGGGTGCGGTTCTGCTCGTTGATCGGCGACGAACCACCGAAGTGTCGGTAGTGCTCCGCGACTTGCTCGAGCCGCGCGTCCGGGACCCCCCGGCCACGAGTGACGTTGCGCAGGAAGGGCAGCACGTCGTCCAGCCCCTCCGGGCCGCCGAACGACTGCAGCAGCAGCGCGTCGAATGAGTCCACTAGACACCCATCGCGTGGAAGCCACCGTCGACGTGGACGATCTCGCCGGTGGTCGCCGGGAACCAGTCGGACAGCAGCGCGACCGCCGAACGCGCGACCGGATCCATGTCGCTGTTGTTCCAGCCCAGCGGCGCCCGGGCGTCCCACGCGTCCTCGAAGAGCGCGAAGCCCGGAATACTCTTCGCCGCCATCGTCCGCAGCGGGCCGGCCGAGACCAGATTGCAGCGGATGTGGCGTGGGCCCAGCTCCCGGGCCAGGTAGCGCGACGCGGACTCCAAGCCGGCCTTCGCCACGCCCATCCAGTCATAGCCGGGCCACGCCACCGTGGCGTCGAAGGTCAGTCCGAGGATCGATCCGCCGGCCTCACCGAACAGCGGCAGGGTCGCGACCGCTAGCGACTTGAGCGAGTACGTCGACACCTGGATCGCGGTGGCGACGTCCGCCCACGGAGCGTCCAAGAAGTCCCCGCCCAGGCAGGACGCCGGAGCGAAACCGATCGAGTGAACGACGCCGTCGATGCCGTCGACGTGCTCGCGCACCCGGTCGGCGAGGCTGGCCAGCTGCTCGTCGTTCGCGACGTCGAGCTCGATGACCGGCGGTGGTGTGGGCAGCCGCCTGGCGACCCGCTCGACCAGCGACATCCGGCCGAAGCCGGTGAGCACCACCTCGGCGCCCTCCTGCTGGGCCAGGCGCGCGATCGAGAACGCGATCGACGCGTCGGTGATCACCCCGGTGATGAGCAGCCGCTTGCCGTCGAGCAGACCCATGCTGATTCCCCTGTTCCCGAGGCCCTAGAGCCCCATGCCGATGCCGCCGTCGACGGCCAGCACCGCGCCTGTGACGTAGGCGGCCGCGTCGGATGCGAGGTAGAGCGCCGCGCCGGCGATCTCCTCCGGCGTGCCGTACCGGCGCAGCGGCACGCCGCCAAGGACCTCGGCGCGACGGGTGTCGGTCATCGCCGCGGTCATGTCCGTCTCGACGAACCCGGGCGCGATCACGTTCGCGGTGATCGACCTGCTGCCCAGCTCGCGCGCGATCGCCCTGGCCAGCCCGACCAGCCCGGCTTTGCTGGCTGCGTAGTTCGCCTGTCCCGGCGCGCCGACGAACGCGACGACCGACGACACGAAGATCATCCGGCCACTGCGCGCCCGCAACATTCCCGGCGTCGCCCGCTTCGCGACCCGGTATGCGCCGGTCAGGTTGGCGTCGATCACCCGGGTGAACGAGTCCTCGCTCATCCGCATCAACAGAGCGTCGTCCGCGATGCCGGCGTTCGACACGACGACCTGGACGGGCCCGAACTCCGCTTCGACCGCGCTGAACGCGGCGTCCACCTGCTCGCTCGACGTCACGTCGCACTCGACGCCGAACAGCCCGTCGGAGGCGCCGCTGCCACGATGGGTGACGGCGACGCGGTCGCCGTTGGCGGCGAACGCCTTCGCGATCGCCAACCCGATTCCCCGGTTGCCCCCGGTGACCAGCACGGTGCGCGCGTCCACGTCCGTCGACGCTAGCGGATTGCCGGACGGTCGCCTTTCTCGCTGGGCTACCGACGCGTACGGTCGGCGGGTGAAAGCGATCCAGATAACCGAGTTCGGTGGACCGGAGACCCTCGTCGTACGTGATCTACCGGATCCGTCGCCGGCCGACAACGAGCAGGTCATGGACGTGCTGGCCGCCGGCGTCAACTACGCGGACACCCACCAGACCGAGGACTCCTACCTCGCCAAGCAGAGCCTGCCGCTGATCCCCGGCGGCGAGGTCGTCGCCCGCGACGGGTCCGGCCGCCGGCTGCTCGGGCTGGTCGGCAACGGCGGCTACGCGCAGCGGATCGCCGCTGACCCGCGCCGGATGTTCCCCATCCCGGATGCGGTCTCGGACGGGCAGGCGCTGACGACGCTGGTCCAGGGCGCCACCGCCTGGCACCTGCTGCGCACAAGCACCCACCTGCAACCCGGCGAGACCGTCGTGGTGCACGCCGGCGCGGGAGGTGTCGGCACCATCGCGATCCAGCTCGCCCGCCGCTGGGGCGCCGGCCGGGTGATCGCGACCGCGTCCAGCGACGACAAGCGCGCACTCACCCTCGAACTCGGCGCGGACGTCGCCATCGACTCTCGCACGCCGGACATGAAGGCCGCCCTGCGCGAAGCGAACGAGGGCCGCCCCGTCGACATCGTCCTCGAGATGACGGGCGGGCCGGTGTTCGACCAGAGCCTCGCCGCGCTCGCCCCGCTCGGCCGGTTGGCCGTCTTCGGGATGGCGGGACGCCGGCCACCAACGCCGGTCGACCCGGCTGCGCTGATGCGGCACAGCACTGCCGTCATCGGGTTCTGGCTCACCCACGTGGCGCAGCGGCCGTACCTGCTGGCCGAGGCCATCACCGATCTCATCGGGCTGATCGCCGAGGGCGCGATCCGGCCGATCGTCGGGCAGACCTACCCGCTCGACCAGGCCGCCGACGCGCACCGCGCGCTGCTCGACCGCTCGTCGATCGGCAAGCTGGTGCTCAACCCCCGGACCTGACCCTGTTCAGACCAGGCGACCGGCCCACAGCATGGCCGTGCCGCCCGCGCCGAACAGGAAGAGCAGGCCGGCGAACAAGAACCGCCAGCTGATGTCGCGATGCGTAGTCGTGTAGCCGATCTGCGACCCGATGTCCTTGTAGACGGAGCTGAGCTCCTGCTCGCTGTGTGCGGTGTGGAACGACCCGCCGGTACTCAGCGCGATCTGCTGGAGGGCCGCGTCGTCGGCCGGCACCTGCCGGGTGATGCCGTTGATCGTCACCGACCCGTTCTGGGTGCCGAACGCGATGGTCGACACCTGGACGTTCGCCTTGCGCGCCGCCGCGACCGCGCTCTCGACCGACCGGCCGACGGTGTTGGTGCCGTCGCTGAGCAGGACGATGCGCGCGGGAGCGGGCTTGCTGCCCTCGGCCGTGGTGGACCTCGTGAACGTCTGGATCGCCTGCAGCGACGTGAAGATGGCCTCCCCGATCGCCGTCGACTCCTGCAGGTGCAGCCCGCCGATAGCGCGCTTCACCGATTCACGATCGCGAGTCGGCGGGACGAGCAGGTTCGCCTGCCCGCCGAAGGACACCAGGCCGAGATTGATCCGCGACGGCAGCAACCCGACGAAGCTCTTCGCCGCCTCCTTGGCGGTCGCGATGCGCGACGGGAGCACGTCGGTCGCCTCCATCGACAGCGACACGTCGATGTCGAGGATCACCGT
>JAVHVB010000073.1:0-7451 GCA_032160775.1 Pseudonocardiales bacterium
GTTCGCCGTTCGCCAGCCCCCGAACACCGTCCGTGCCGAACAGAGCCACTGCGGGTAGGTCAGCGCTTGCTGTACTGAGGCGCCTTGCGGGCCTTCTTCAGGCCGTACTTCTTGCGCTCCTTGGCCCTCGGGTCACGGGTGAGGAAGCCGGCCTTCTTCAGTGCGGGGCGGTCGTCCGGCTCGAGACCGATGAGCGCACGGGCGATCGCCAGCCGCAACGCGCCGGCCTGGCCGGTGACGCCGCCACCGGACAGCGACGCGATGACGTCGTACTGGTCGACCTTCTCCAGGGTGACGAACGGCTCCTTGATGAGCTGCTGGTGCACCTTGTTCGGGAAGTAGTTGTCGAGCGTGCGGCCGTTGAGCTTGAAGTCGCCGGTGCCCGGGATGAGCCGGACGCGGACGACGGCCTCCTTGCGGCGGCCGACAACGGGTGCGGGGGTAGTCATTACTGGGACACCTGCTTGATCTCGAACGGCTGCGGCTTCTGCGCCGCGTGCGGGTGGTCGGGGCCGGCGTAGACCTTCAGCTTCTTCAGCTGGGCGCGGCCTAGCGTGTTCTTCGGGAGCATGCCCCGTACGGCGAGCTCGATGACTCGCTCGGGCTTGGTGTCGAGCAGCTCACCGACGGTGCGCTTGTGCAAACCACCCGGGTAGCCGGAGTGGCGGTAGCGGAACTCGTCGCGCTTGGCGCCGGACACGGCGACCTTCGAGGCGTTCACCACAATGACGAAGTCACCGGTGTCGACGTGCGGGGCGAACTGCGGCTTGTGCTTGCCGCGCAGCAGTCGGGCTGCGTGGCTGGCGAGCCGGCCGAGGATGATGTCGTCGGCGTCGATGACGTGCCAAACACGCTCGACTTCGCCCGGCTTGGGAGAATAGGTGGGCACAGCGTCACTTTCCTGATCGGTCTTCACGCGGGAATTCAGCGCCCTCACGGTCACTGGCCCGTCGAAGTTCGACGGCGTGTACCCCGAGGCATGGCCGAGTCGTACGGGCGGGCCGTACGCCAGCCGTGAAGTCTACCGACTGCGCTATGCGTGCTCCAAATCGCGCCGGCATTCCTGGCACACCGCCATCGTCCACGCCCCCGTTCGGCCGCACACCGTTTAATGGGGGTGTGGCGAAGCGGAGAAGTGCGCGTGCACGGGCGGACGCCCGGGTGCTGGCGCTGCTCGACCACGCGGGCTGGGTGCCGATCGCCTGCGTGATCGCGACCCTGATCACCGTGGCGCTCTCCGGCATGACCTGGGTGACCTCGCCGTTCTGGGGCCACAACGCGCAGGCGCCCCGCGTCAGCAAGGGAGTCGTGCCCACACACTTGCGGCCGAGCGCGGTCGCCGACATTGTCTCGCCGAACCGCATCGAGATCCCGAAGATCCACGCCAGCGCACCGATCGTCAAGGTCGGCACGACGCCGGACGGCGAGCTCGACGTACCGCTGGATCCGAAGGTTGTCGGCTGGTGGCAGTACGGCGCGAAACCGGGCGCGACGGTCGGCACCGCGATCCTGGCCGGCCACATCAACTACGCCGGCGTGACCGGCGAGATGGCCGAGATCGGTCGACTCGACCCGGGCGACAAGGTCTACGTGTTCGGCAAGCAGAACGCCCAGCGGCGGCACGAGGTGCAGTTCACCGTCACCGGCGTGCGGACCTACCACAAGACACACCTGCCGTATAAGGAACTGTTCGACCAGCAGAGCGCAGGACGGATCGTCATCGTCACCTGCGGCGGGCCTTTCGACGCCTCGACCGGCAACTATCTGGACAACATCGTGGTGTTCGCCGTCCCGGACAACGGCCTGACCACACCCGGCATCCCGGGACTGCAGCCGAGCAGGTGAGGCCGGGCCGCGCGCGTCAGGGCACCCGCGCGACCCGCTCCTCGTCGAAGACCGGCTCGCTCGACTCGTAGACCCGCCCGTCCGCCCCGAAGACGAGGAAGCGGTCGAGCGAGCGGGCGAACCAGCGGTCGTGGGTCACGGCGAGGACGGTGCCGGCGAATGACTCCAGCGCCTCCTCGAGCGCCTCGGCGCTGACCACGTCCAGGTTGTCGGTCGGTTCGTCGAGAAGCAGCAACGTCGCCCCGGACAGCTCGAGCAGCAGGATCTGGAACCGCGCCTGCTGTCCCCCGGACAGCGTGCCGAAGCGCTGCTCGGCCTGGCCGCCGAGCCCGTAGCGGCGCAACGCCGAGATCGCCCGGCCGCGGTCGAGGCTGGGCCGGTCGTCGGCGCCGACCCACAACGAGTCGAGCAACGTCCGGTCCGTCCAGGTCGGGTGCACGTGGGTCTGCGCGAACAGGCCAGGCACCACGCGCGCGCCCAACCGCCACTCGCCGGAGTGCCGGATCTGTTCTCCGCCGAGCAGGCGAAGGAAGTGCGACTTGCCCGCGCCGTTCGCGCCGAGCACACCGACCCGCTCGCCGTAGAAGATCTCCGCGTCGAACGGGCGCATCAACCCGCTCAGCTCGAGCGCCTCGCACATCACCGCGCGGACGCCGGTGCGGCCACCGGCGAGGCGCATCCGCACGCGCTCCTCGGTGGGCTTGTCCGGCGGCGGCCCGGCGGCCTCGAAACGCTCCAACCGGCGCGCCATCACGCGGTACTTCTGCGCCATCACCTCGCTGACCTTCGCCTGCTGCTGGAGGGTGCGGACCAGCTCCTTGAGCCGGGCGTGCTCCTCCTCCCACCGGCGGCGGAGCTCGGCCATCCGCTCGTGGCGGTGCGAACGCGCCTCGTGGTAGGAGGCGAACCCGCCGCCGTGCACCCATGCGGTGCCGCCCTCGACGGTGATGATCCGGTCGGCAACGGTGGCGAGCAGCTCGCGGTCGTGGCTGACGAACAGGATCGTTTTCGGGGTATCCCGCAGCCGCTGCTCGAGCCACCGCTTGCCGGGCACGTCCAGGTAGTTGTCCGGCTCGTCGAGGAGCAGCACCTCGTCCCGTCCGCGGAGCAACAGTTCCAGCGCGAGCCGCTTCTGCTCACCGCCGGACAGCGTCGACAGCTCCCGGTACTTGCACCGGTCGTAGGGCAGGCCGAGGGCGGCGACGGTCACGGTGTCCCAGAGCACGTCCGCGTCGTAACCGCCCGCGTCGCCCCAGTCGGCGATGGCGTGCGCGTAGTCGAGCTGGGTCCGTTCGTCGTCGCGGTCCATGAGTGCCAGCTCGGCCTGTTGCAGTGCGTCCCAGGCGGCTCGCAACGAGGGCGCCGACAGCTGCACGAGGAAGTCCTGCACGGTCGTCGCGTCGCGGACCGAGCCGATGAACTGGCGCATCACGCCCAGCCCGCCGCTGCGGCCGATCGTGCCGCGCTGCGGGCGGTCGTCGCCGGCGATGAGCCGCAACAAGGTGGTCTTGCCCGCGCCGTTCGCACCGACGAGCGCGGCCTTGGCGCCGTCCCCGACACGGAACGACACGTCGTCGAGCAGCAGCCGGCCGTCGGCGAGCACATGCCCCAGCCCGGCCACGTCGACGAACCCCATGCCGTGCAGTCTCGACGATCAGGGGCCCGGACCGCATCCGGGATTCCGGCAACATGCGCGAGGATGGACGGATGGCGCTCGACGAGCTGGTCGCCACCCTGCCGGCCGACACGGTCTTCACCGACCCGGACCTGCTCGCGAGCTACCGGCAGGACTGGGCACGGGACCCGGATGCCGGCACCCCGCTCGCGGTCGTGCGGGCGCGGTCCACCGAGGATGTGCAGGCGACGCTGCGCTGGGCGTCGGCGCACCGCGTCCCAGTGGTTCCGCGGGGCGCCGGCTCGAGCCTGTCCGGCGGGTCGACGGCCGTGGACGGCGGCATCACGCTCAGCCTCGAGCGCATGCGCGAGGTGGTGATCGACCCGGCGCTGCGGGTCGCGGTCGCGCAGCCCGGCGCGTTCAACGCCGACGTAAAGGCCGCGGCGGAGAGGCACGGGCTCTGGTACCCACCCGACCCCTCGTCGTTCGAGATCTGCTCGATCGGCGGCAACGCGGCCACCAACGCAGGTGGCCTGTGCTGCGTGAAGTACGGCGTGACGACCGATTACGTGCTCGGCATGGTCGTGGTCTTGGCCGACGGGACGGCGCTGCGGCTGGGCGGCCCGCGGCTCAAGGACGTCGCCGGCCTGTCGCTGACCAAGCTGTTCGTCGGGTCCGAGGGCACGCTCGGCGTCATCACCGAACTGACCCTGCGGCTGCTGCCCGCACCGCCCCCGGCGTGCACGCTCGTGGCGAGCTTCCCCTCGATCCAGACCGCTGCCGACGCCGTGGTCGCGATCACCGCGACGCTGCGTCCGGCGATGCTCGAGCTGATGGACAGCGGCGCCATCAATGCTGTCGAGGACCTGGTGGGCATGGGGCTCGACCGGTCCGCCGGTGCGCTACTGCTGGCGCGCTCGGACACCCCCGGGAGCGCGGCGGCCGAGGAGCTCGGCCTCATGCAGGCGGCCTGTGAGACGCATGGCGCGACAGAGGTTTTCAGCACCGCCGACCCGGTCGAGGGCGACGCGTTCCTCGCCGCCCGGCGTGCGGCGTTCCCCGCGATGGAGCGGGTCGGCAGCCTGCTGCTCGAGGACGTCGGGGTGCCGGTGCCGCAGCTCCCCGCGCTCGTGCATGGCGTGCAGGAGATCGCCCGGGCCCGGGACACGCGCATCGTGCTCGTGGCGCACGCCGGCGACGGCAACACGCACCCGATCATCGCCTACCCGCCCGGCGATCCGGCAGCGGAGGCGCGCGCGCGCCGCGCGTTCGGCGAGGTGATGGAGCTCGCCATCAGCCTGGGCGGGACGATCACCGGCGAGCACGGCGTCGGCCGTCTCAAGGCGCCGTGGCTGCCGGCGCAGCTCGGGCCGGACGTCATGGCGCTGACCCAGCGCATCAAGGACACCCTCGACCCGGACGGCATCCTGAACCCGGGCGTCATCCTCGGCAAATAGTTCGGTTTGCACCCGTACCCGGCGCTAATGCGCCGCGTTAGCGCCCGCGGTGGATGCAAACCGTTGGGATACTGCCTCGCGTGACGGCCACCGGGGTGCTGCTCGTGATTGCCGCAGTATTCGCCCTGGGCGACTGGGTGGCGGTGCACCAGCGCCGGCGGCACCTCGAGTACCTGCTGAAACCCGGGACGCTGGTCGTACTCGTCGCGGCCGCGATCGTCGCCGATCTGGGCGCGGAGCAACCGTGGGTCGTCGGCGCGCTGGTTCTCGGCCTGCTCGGCGACGTGGGCCTGATGCTCAGCAGCGGTAGCACCGACCCGCCGTTCATCGCCGGGCTCGGCGCGTTCCTGTTCGGCCACATCTGCTACCTGATCGCGTTCGCCATCGTCGGGCTCGACGGCCTGGCCACGATCGCCGGACTGCTCGTCGCTGGTGGCATCGCCGGGCTCACCCTGCCCGCCGTGCTGCGCGGCGCGGCGCGCAGCGCGGGCGTCGTCTTCGCCGGGATCGTCGGCATGTACGCATCCGTGCTCGCCGCGATGACCGTGCTCGGCGTCGGCACCGGCATCGTTGCGGTCGCCGTCGGCGCGACGTCCTTCCTCTGCTCGGACACGCTGATCGGCCGCGAACGGTTCGTCGCACCCGTTCGGCACGGCAAGGTGCTGATCATCGTGACCTACCACCTGGCGCAGTTCCTGATCCTGATCGGCCTGACCTACGGCGCCTGAACTGGCTTGCGCTGAATAGGCTTACCCGATGCCTCGCCGCCCGGTCCGGTCCGTACCGACCGTGATCGTCCCGGGCTGGCAGGGCTCCGGCGAGGGGCACTGGCAGACGTGGCTGGAGGAGCAGTTGCACGCGGCCGGTCGCGAGACCTACCGGCCCAGCTTTGCGGACCTCGACAACCCGGAGCTCGCCGACTGGCGAGCCGCGCTGCAGGCTGCACTCGACGAACTGCCTCCGGACGGGTTCGACGTGGTCGCCCACTCGCTCGGCGCCGTCCTGTGGCTGCACCACGTCGCCGCCCCCGGCGACGCGCCGCGACCGGCGCGGGTCGCGCTCGTCGCGCCACCCTCGCCCGACACGAGCATCGCCGAGATCGCCGGGTTCTTCCCGCCGCCGCTCGACGTGGGTGCCCTACGGCACGGCGCGGACGGGACGGTGCTAATCGCCGGCGACGACGACCCGTACCTGCCAGAGGGCATCGCGGCCGCCTATGCGCTGCCGCTGCGGATCGCGACGACGGTCGTGCCGGGCGGCGGGCACCTGAATGTCGAGGCGGGCTACGGCGAGTGGCCGGCAATGCTCGCGTGGTGCAACCGCGACCACCTCGCGTTCTTCTGACCGACGATGCGTCGTCACCTCGTGCGGTTCTCGTCGCCCTGACGCCCGGGCCCGGACAAGATCAACAGCACGGACATGCCTGCGGATGCATCGAATGGTGCTTAGCGGTCGATGGTGGCCATGCTCTGCTCGTTGTGGCGCTGTCCGGCGGCGGGTGCGAGGTTGTTCAGGCGGTCGAGCTGATCGGCGCTGAGCACGACACCGTCGGCGGCAGTGTTCTCCTCGACACGAGCGATTCGACGGGTGCCCGGGATCGGCGCGATGTCATCGCCTTGTGCGAGCAACCAGGCTAGGGCGATCTGTGCGGGAGTGGCGTCAGCTTCTGCGGCGACGGCCTGGACTTCGGTGACGATTCCGAGGTTGTGCTGGAAGTTCTCGCCCATGAAGCGAGGGTTGTCCTTACGCCAGTCGTCATCGGGGATGTCATCGACGGTACGGATCTGCCCGGTGAGGAAGCCGTGGCCGAGTGGGGAGTACGGAACGAAGCCGATGCCCAGCTCGCGCAGCAGCGGCAGAAGTTCCGCCTCAGGGTCTCGTGTCCACAACGAGTACTCGGTCTGCAAAGCAGCGACCGGGTGGACGGCATGCGCGCGGCGGATCGTGTCTGGGCTCGCCTCGGACAAGCCGACGTGCAGGACCTTGCCGGCCGTGACCAGCTCGGCCAGCGCGCCGATGGTCTCCTCGATGGGTATCTTGGGGTCAACGCGGTGTTGGTAGTAGAGGTCGATGTAGTCCGAGCCCAGGCGCCTCAGAGAGCCGTCGGCGGCGGCGCGGACGTTCGCTGGACTGCTGTCGATGACGCCAGGTCCGCCACCCGCGTGCGACACAAGGCCGAACTTCGTGGCGATGACGACTTGATCGCGGCGGTCGTTGATCGCCCGCCCGACCAGCTCCTCGCTGTGGAAAGGACCGTAGATCTCGGCAGTGTCGATGTGGGTGACGCCGAGGTCTAAGGCGCGGTGAATGGTGCGGATCGACTCGTCGTCATCGAGCGCTCCGCCGCTGGTGTAGACGCCGGCCATCGTCATAGCGCCAAGACCGATCCGCGAGACGTCCAGTCCACCGAGAGAAACGTGCTTCATAACGTGACTCCTTCACACTGTCGTTGCACTGTCAGGCAAACGTGATGCCTTCAGGTGACCGGTCGGAGAAAGCCCGAGGAAGTCACTGATGGACGGTGTACTGGCAGC
>JAVHVB010000074.1:0-9843 GCA_032160775.1 Pseudonocardiales bacterium
CGGTCGTCGCGCCACGTGATCCGGTCGTAGCCGTACGCTCGCGCCGCCTCTCGTACGTCGCCGTCGAAGATCGTCTCCATCTCGGCGCGGATGACGAATTCGCCGTCGAGGTTGTAGAGCGACAGCAGTACGGCGACCCGACCGGGGTGCAGCTTCTCCAGCGAAAGCTCGGCCCGTGCCCCGCCGAACGTGGTCACCACCAGCGTGCCGCCCCACTGCAGCTCGGACCTGGACTCGGAGAACGCGTAGACGGCCATCCGCTCCAGTTCTCGGGCGTGCCGCAGGTCGACGCGCAGGTGCTCGTACTCCTCCCGACCGGCGACGATCACCGGGTCGCGGGAGGACGGCGCGAACCGGTTGCCGCCGGTGTACTGCACGGTCGAGGTGGTGCCGTCGCGAAGCTGGTACGCCGCGCCGAGACGCAGATCGCCGACGGCCGGCGAGCACACCGCCTCGATCTCAAGTTGACCGATACCCGATTGCACCCGAGTCAGGGTCACCGTCGGCGCGGAAACCCCGAGCAGTTGCTGCGCTCCCGCGCGCACCCGGCGGTCGGCATGCACCGGCGCGAGCAGGCGCCCGGTCGGTTCGGTCCGGTCCGCGGGCACCGCGGCGGGCCGGTCGTCCAGGTCAAGCGAACCGCTCACGGCCCGCGGTGACGGCGCCGCCACGTGCGCCGGTGGCCGCGGGGGCTCGGGTGGCGGTGCCGAGCGAGGCGCGGGCGCGGCGGGCGGCGCCGCCGGCGGCGGCGCGGCCGGCCGCAGCGTCCGGTGCCGCAGGAACGGCAGGTCGGTGCGCGGCGGTGCAGACGCCGGGTCGGCGATCACAGCTCGACCCGGTAGTCGGCGGCGATCCCGGCGACGCCCTTCGCATAACCCTGGCCGAGCACCCGGAACTTCCAGTCGCCGTCGTGCCGGTAGAGCTCGCCCAGCGCAACCGCCGTCTCGGCCGTGAACGCGGTGGCGAGTTCCTCGGAGCGGACCAGCTCGCGGTTGTCGGCTGCGTTCAGGACCCTGACCACGCAGGACCGCAACTGGCCGAGCGTGCGCCGCTGCCCCGGGCCGTCGTTGATGTACAGGACCACGGCGACCCGGTCGATCTCGGCCGGGACGCCGCGGAGATCGACCTCGATCTGCTCCTTGTCGCCGCCCAGCGCCGCTTCGAGCTGCTGCACCGACCCCTCGGGCGAGGCGAGCTGGTTGAAAAAGACGAAGTCCCGGTCGCTGCGGGCGTGCCCGTCGGGGCCACACAGGATCGCGGCGAAGACGAGGTGCTCGTCGAGGACGCGCTCACCGCCGGCGTTCCAGCTGATGCCCAGGACCACCCGGGTCAGCCCCGGGATCTCCCTCGTCAAGGCGACGTTGGCCCCGCGTTTCATCTCTGCCATGGCACTACCGACATTAGCCGGAGGCAGAGCTGCAAGTGGGGAGAGGCAGCGGCGCTCGCGCACGGGCAGGACGGCGACAACACAGTGAAATTCGGGGAGGCGGATCAGCGCGCCTAGAGATCCAAGTCGGAGCGGGTGAACTTGGTGCGCAGGAAGTTGCCCTGCGTGAAGAGCAGGTCGACGTCGTGCGAGCGGGCGGCCTGCAGCAGCTCGCCGGCGGCCGTCCGCAGACCTTCGAGCTGCTCACGCAGCGCTGCCCGGGGACTGCTGCCGGACGCGCTGGGCATGTCGGTCACCGCCGGGTCGAGGTTCAGGTACGCCTGCAGGGTGGTCGGCAGGTAGTCGTCGACGATGCCGTTGACCTGGACGATCGCGTACACGTCGAGGGTCTTGTCGGTCGAGACCTCGATGACCTCACGGATCGCGTCGGTGACCTGCCGCGCGAGCACGACCGCCTCGACCGGCAGCGCGCCGGCGTTGCGGTTGACGAACTGCACTTGCACCCAGAGCCGCTGCCGGAGCTTGTCCGGGGCGTCGCGGTCCTCCTCCGGTTCCTGCTGGCTCGGCTGCGGCTGGCGGGCGCGACGCAACCAGGAGGTCATCGATCGATCACCGGCGCGGTCCTAGCCGATCGCGGGCGGCGTGCCACCGCTGCCCAGCTCGCCGCTCTGCGCCTCGCCGCGCCGGGTGCGCTCGAGGTAGGGCTTGGCGCGCTCGATCTGGCCCTCGAGCGCGGTCACGGTCTGCGCCATCGAGTCGACGGCCTGCGCGCGGAAGGTGTCCAGCGCGTCCATCGTCTGGAAGACGTTGTCGAAGGCGACCTGCAGCTTCTGGACGTCGATGGTGCTGCTCGCAGCCTGCTGGTTGATCTCGGCGCCCTGCACGCGCAACTGGTTCGAGGTGGCCTCGATCATCGCCGACGTGGTGGTGTTCAGCGCGCTGATCTGGTCGAGGACGAGCTTCTGCCGGGACAGCGCCTGGGACACGATCACCGCGGTGCGCAGCGCGGAGATCGTGGTCGTCTGCGCCCGGTCGACCCCCTTGATCAACTCGACGTTGTTCTTGCGGACGAGGTCGAGCGCCATGTAGCCCTGCACCGACACGGCCATCTGGGTCATGATGTCCTGCCGCCGCTGGCGGATCGCGAACAGTGCGTCGGACTTCAGCGCATTGGCGGCCTCGCTGTTGCCGGCCGCTTCGAGTTCGGCGACCTTCTTCGCGACCGCGTCGTCGAGCGCGCTCGCCAGCTGGTTGTACTCGCTGAGCTTGCCCATGGTCGTCCACATGTTGGACTTCTCGGTCTCGATGGCCGCGTTGTCCTTGCGCAGGTCGTCCTGGCCCGATTCGAGGGACGTGATGATCGCGTTGAGCTGGGTCTGGGCCGACTCGTACTTCTGGAAGTACTTCTGCAGCCTGTCGCCACCTGGGATCCACTTGAGCACCTTGCGCGCGCCAGTCAGATCGGCGCGGTTGGGGTCGAGTTCGGTGATCGTCGTCCGGAGCTCGCTCAGCGTGCCGGCGACCCGGGTCTGCGCGTCGCCGCCGCCACCGCCCTTGCCGGCCTTCACCAGGGCGGCCGGCCGGTCCAGCATGCGGTTGGACACCGCGGCCGAGGCGCGCAGGTCCTTGTCACCCATCGAGGTGATCGTTTCGACCTTCTTGGTGAACTCGGGCGCGCGGTGGTCGAGTGCGGCCAGCTCATCGGCGAACGCGGCGGCGCGCTGCGCGAGCTCGGTCTTCTTCGCGTCATCGACGGGGATCGCACCGGCGGCCTCTTCGTCCTTCACCACCGGCAGCGGCTCGGGCGGGCTGAGGACGAGACCCCCGGCAGCCGGGGTAGCCGCAGCGACCGGCGTAGCGGCCGGGGTTGCGGTCGAGCCGAGATCAAGGTCGGACATGGTGGTGGCTCCCTCGAGCTTTCAGTACGTGACTTTCGTCGTATCCATGGTGCTCCCGCGCGCGGTCATTTGCGGCCGCGGGTCCAGTTCATTCCCCAGTCGTACGCCTCATCGAGGGCACGCTGGGCGCCGTTGACGTAGTTCACCTCGCGCTGCACGACGATCTCGCCGTTGCGGTTGCTGATCAGCGCGATCGCGCAGATGCGAGCGCCCTCGCGCGGGTCGTCGAGCAACACCTCGATCGGCGCCGCGCCGGCCGGCGTCAGCGTCGCCACGCCGTTCGCGGCGGCCCAGTTCGCGGCGCCCTCGTAGATGAGCGCGAACTCGAGCACGCGCCGGATCGCCGACGGGTCGGTGAGGTCGATGAACAGATTCTCGCCGCCGCTGACCTGCCCGGAGCGGTCGTCACCGTCGAGGCGCAGCAACTGCTTGCCCTTGCGGTTGCGTGCGGTGAACGTGTTGCCGAGTGCCTGGACCACGCCCTTGGTGCCGTCGGCGAACTCGTACAGACAGCCGAGGTCGAGGTCGAGTTGCTGGGTCTTCTTGAACAAGCCCTTCGCCGGCGGTCGGGCGTCCCAGTTGAGGTTGACGTGCAGCATCCCGCTGGACCCGCCGTGCTTGGCGAGCGACACGGTCGGCGCGGCCTTGGTCAGCCGCACCTTCGACAACGAGACCGCCGCCGCACTCGGCGGCCCGGCTGCTGCCGTCGGCGATTTCGCTTTGCTCGTCGGGATTGCGCTCGGTCGCTTCGTGTAGTCGATAGGCATATGCGTCAGCGCCTCACCCGGAGATTGGTTGGGGTTGGGCGACCGGGTCGCCCTGATCCGCGGCCGCCCGGCGGTTGCGGATGATCGAGGAGATGAGCGCGGCGCCGATGAAGGCGACCCCGATCAGGCCGGTGACCACTTCCGGGACCTCGTACTCGATGGTGATCAATAGAATGGCCGCCAGCGCCCCGATGGCCCACAGCGCGCCGTGCTCGAGGTAGACGTACTCGCTCAGGGTGCCCTTGCGGACCAGGAACACGGTCAGCGACCGGATGAACATCGCGCCGATTCCCAGGCCGATCGCGATGATGATCGGGTCGGACGTGATCGCGAAGGCGCCGACCACGCCGTCGAAGCTGAACGACGCGTCGAGCACCTCGAGGTAGAGGAACAGGAAGAACGCCTGCTTGCCGACGACGTGCAGCGCCTTCTTCTTCTCCAGCTTCTCGCTCAGGTCCGCGTCCTCGTCCTCGTCCTGTTCGAAGAACGAGTCGAGACCGCTGACCAGCAGGTAGGTCGCCAGGCCCAGGACACCGGAGATCAGCACCGTCGAGATGCGCTGGTGCGTCTGCGTGTCCGCGTGGTTGCCGAAGGTATAGGCACTGACCGCGAGCACGCCGAGCGCGATGACCACCGACAGCTGGTCCAGCTTGCCCATCCGCGCCAGCGGCCGCTCCAGCCAGCTGAGCCAAGTGATGTCGCGCTCCTCGAAGATGAAGTCGAGGAAGATCATCAGCAGGAACATCCCGCCGAAGGCCGCGATCGCCGGGTGCGCCTGATGCAGCAGGTACCCGTACGTGCCCGCGTCGTTCGGATTGCCCTTGTCCAGCGCCAGCCGCACCGCCTCGACCGGGTTCAGCTTCGCGGTGATGCCGACGATCAGCAGCGGGAACAGGATCCGCATCCCGAACACCGCGATCGCCACGCCCACGGTCAGGAACAGCTTCTGCCAGAACGGGCTCATCCGCACCAGGACGGTCGCGTTGACCACCGCGTTGTCGAAGGACAACGACACCTCGAGCACGGCCAGGATCGCGGCCAGCGCGAGGCCCTTGCCACCGCCGTAGAGCCAGCCGGCGACCAAGCCGGCGATCGCGACGGCGAAGGACCCGCCGAACGTGCGCAAGAACACTCGGGGTCCGCTCAGCCGACGTTGACGCCGTAGTCCTGCGCAATGCCGCGCAGGCCCGTGCTGTAGCCCTGGCCGACCGCGCGGAACTTCCACTCGGCGCCGTTGCGGTACAGCTCGCCGAAGATCATCGCGGTCTCGGTGGACGCGTCCTCGGTCAGGTCGTAACGGGTGATCTCGCGGTTGTCGTCCTGGTTGACCACCCGGATGAACGCGTTGCGTACCTGGCCGAATGACTGGCCGCGCGGCTCGGCGTCGTAGATGGACACGGCCACCGCGATCTTGTCGACGTCGGCCGGCACGCCGGCGAGGTTGACCTTGATGACCTCGTCGTCGCCCTCGCCCTCGCCGGTGAGGTTGTCGCCGGTGTGCTCGACCGAGCCGTCCGGGCTCTTGAGGTTGTTGAAGAAGATGAAGTGCGCATCGGAGAGGATCTTGCCCTCGGTGCCGAGGATCAGCGCCGACGCGTCGAGGTCGAAGTCGGCACCGGTCGTGGTGCGCACGTCCCAGCCGAGTCCGACGAGGACGGCCCGTAGCCCGGGCGCCTCCTTGGACAGCGAGACGTTGCCACCCTTGCTCAGGCTGACACTCATCGATTCCTCCTTGGTCTTATTCTGGCAACGTGCCGGACGGCCGCGCCGTTCCGCGAGGTCAGGCGTTCACGCCGAAATCACGTGCGATTCCGGCCAGTCCCGCGCTGTAGCCCTGCCCGACGGCCCGGAACTTCCACTCGTCGGTGCCCCGATAGAGCTCGCCGAAGACCATGGCGGTCTCGGTCGACGCGTCCTCGGACAAGTCGTAGCGGGCCAACTCGGAGTTGTCGGCCTGGTTGATGACCCGGATGAACGCGTTGCGTACCTGGCCGAAAGTCTGACCGGACGTGTCGCCCGCGTAGATCGAGACAGGGAACACGATGCGCGCGGCCTCGGGCGGCAGGCCGGACAAATTGACCTTCAGCTGCTCGTCGTCGCCCTCCCCCTCGCCGGTCTTGTTGTCACCGGTGTGCTCGACGGCGCCGTCCGGAGTCTTCAGGTTGTTGAAAAACACGAAGTGCGAGTCCGAGAGCACCTTGCCCTCGGCGTTGCAGACGATGGCGCTGGCGTCGAGGTCGAACGCCTGCCCGTCGGTGGTCCGGGCGTCCCAGCCCAGGCCGACGACGACCGCCGTCAGGCCCGGTGCCGCCTTGGTGAGCGACACATTGCCGCCCTTGGTCAGGTTCACTCCCACGACTGCCTCCGACGACTCTCAGGGATCTCCCGGAAACCCTAGTGGTTACGCACGATCGCGAAGTAGTAGAGCTTGGCACCGGGGTCGTAGGCCCAGCCGACCTCGATGCTGGTCATGTCCGGATCGTCGAAGTGCGCGAATTGCTGGATCTTCTGCACGGCCTCCTGGCCGTCCGGCTTCGAGAGCAGGGTCTCCGCCCACCCGCCCGAGCACCCGTTGCCGTTGGTGACGGCGCAGGTCTGCGCCGCGGGCGACACCGACCCGGGAACCGCCGGCAGCCCCTGTCCGGCGCGGAAGTCGTTGATCGCCTGGATGCTGTTGCCCACGTCGCCGTCGAGGATGCAGGTCTGCGCGGTCGGGCAGGTGAGCCCGCCGACCGGCACGCTCGAGGTTCCGGTGTTGCCGCCGTCGGTGCCGTTGCCCGGGTGGTGGCGCCTGTGCCGGGTGGACGGCTGGCCCGACGGATTTCCCGAGGCGGTCGTCGCGACCGAGTCGAGCGGCCCCGGACCGCCGTTGCTGTCGCCGCCGCCGCCGTCGTTCGTGCTGACCACCGCGCTGATGACGACGATCAGGAGCACGGCGACGATCGCGAGCATCGCGAGCAACCAGGCCGCCCGGCGCCGGAGGTCGGACTCGGCGCCCGGCTCGCTGTCGTCGACCACGCGTCGTCTCCTCGTGCTGGTGTTGGCGAGTCACCAGTATGACGTTGTGGCCGACAGGTCCCGTTGCGGAGGTCTGGGCGGTTTGCCGCGAACCAACGGTGCTCGCGGAGCACCGTCGGACATCAGCGCTGCGAAGCGATCACCTGCTGGTGCGCTTGCGCGGAGCCGCCCGTTTGGCCGGCTGCTTGCGCGGCGTCCGACTCGATCCGGCCGACTTCTTGGCGGGCGCCCGCTGGCTCGCCTGCTTCTTGGCCGGCGCCCGGCTCGTCGCCTGCTTGCGCGGCGTGCGGCTCGCACCCGTCGACTTCTTGGCCGGCGCCCGAGTGCTCGCCTGCTTGCGCGGCGAGCCGTTCGCGCTGGTCGATTTCGCCGCCGGCGCCCGCTTCGCCGCCTGCTTGCGCGGCGAGCCGTTCGCGCTGGTCGATTGCGCCGCCGGCGCCCGTTTGCGCGCCCGCTTGCGCGGCGTGTCACTCGCGCTCTTCCGCGGGCTGGACCCACTCGATTGCGCCGCCGGCGCGCGCTTGCGCGCCTGCTTCCTGTCCGGCGCCGACTTGGCCGGGCGCTGACGTGAGCTGTCCTCGGATTTCGACGACTTCCGCGGTGCCGGGCGCTGATCCTCCTCCGGTCCCTTGACCACCTCGCCGTCGCGGATCTCGCCGCGCCAGGATCCGGTCTCCTCGTTCTCCATCATCACGAACCGGCGGAAGTTCTTCAGATCCAGCCGGACCCGCCGCCCGGCGGCCCGCCAGATGTTGCCGGTCTTCTCGACAATCCCGCTGGGGAAGTACTCGAGGGCCACCAGGACCCGGGTCAGGTCGTCGGCGAGCGGATGAAAGGTCACGACCCCCTTGGTCGTGCCCTTGCTGCCCTCCGAGGTCCAGACGACGCGCCGGTCCGGCACCTGCTCCTGGATGTTCGCCTTCCACGTCCTCGTCGACTTGAAGACCTTGGCCCGCCAGGTCAGCTCCGTCTCGTCGCTCTGCTCGACACTCTCCACGCCCTTCATGAAGCGCGAGAAGTCCTGAAACTGGGTCCACTGGTTGTACGCGACGGACACCGGCACTCCGATGTCGATCGTCTCCTCGATATTCATCGCCTTGGACTTGCCGCCGCCCTTGCCGCCCTTGCCGAGCAGTCCCTTGGCCTTGTCTGTCACGGCACCCACCGCAGACTTCACCGGGCCGTCCCCGCCGAGCATCCGCTTGGCTCCCTCGCCCTTGACGCCGAGGCTGCCGGAGTCGCCGATGTCGGTCAGCTTCTTCGCCGCACCGCTCACGCCGTCGCCGAGCTTGCCGGTCAACCGGCCGCTGCCGGCGGAGAACAGGTGCCGCGCCTCCTCAGTCAGGCGTTTGGTCTCCGGGCTGTTGCGCAGGCTCTCGAGCAGACCCCCGCCGCCGGCCGATTTTCCCTGTGCCATCGTCAATCTCCTTCCGTCCGGGCTGGGCGACGACTACGACGCGCGGCGGCGCCGCGTCGGCCTCTCGTCCTCGTCCTCGTCCGCGTCCTCGTCCTCGTTGTCGTCGTCCGCGTCCTGCTCGTCGGCGTCGTCGTACTCGTCCTCGTATTCGCCGTCCTCTTCGTCCTCGTCCTCGTCGTCCTCGTCCTCGTATTCGTCGTCCTCGTCGTCGTCCTCGTCCTCGTCGTCGTACTCGGCGGAATACTCGTCGTCCTCGCCTTCGTCGTCGTCCTCGTCGTCGTCCTCGTCGTCGTTCTCGTCCTCATCGCGCTCGTCGTCCACGTCGTCGTCGTACTGATCGTCGGCGTCTTCGTACTCGTCAGCGTCGTCGTCGTTCTGCTCGTCCGAGTCGAGATCGGCCTCGACGTCGCGGCTGCGCGGCGGACGGCGCTTGCGGTCCGGTTTCCGGCCCGCGGGCCGGCGCCGGCGTTCGCTCAGTTCGTCCTCGTCCTCGTCGTCGTCGTCGTTGCTGCTGCGGCTGCGCTTGCTCTTGGTGTCGCTGCCGTTCCCACCGGTGCCGCTCAGCCCGTCGGTGCGCCGGCTCAGCGAGTCACTGAGCTGCCCGGCACGGGCCTCGAACACCGACAGGGCCGCTTGCTTGCCGGCCTCCAGCACCGGCCCGCGCAGCTGACCCAGCAGCTCCTGGCCCTTGTCCGATTGGAGTGCCTTGACCGCCTGGGTGCGCGCCATGTCACTCGGTCGGCCCTTGCCGGCCAGCCACAGCGCCAAGGTGATCGCGGTCTTGGCCTTCTTCGTCCGGCCCAGGACATACCCGCCGAGCGCGGCCGCGCCGATCCTCATCGTGTCCTGCATGCGCTTTCCCCTCTCCTCGATTCGTTCACGCTTCCCAGCCCCACGCACCGGACGCGCGGAAGCTGTCGGTCGGCTCCGGCTCGGCCGGTGCCACTTGCCCGTCCACGAAATGCGCGGCCGGCAGCGGACCGGTGTAGCGGATCTCGAGTTCCGGATGCGCCTGGCGCAGCCCGGCGACGGCGGCGTCGAAAGGCGCCAGGCCGTCCTGCGGCACGAGGAAGGCCCAGCGCAGCGGCGGGTCCTCGGCCGTGCGAATGATCGCCCGTGGTGTGTCCTGGATCGCGTGCGGCCGAAGCTTCGCGACGATCTGCTCGGCAAGCTGCTGCCGGTGGGCGACCAGCAACTGCGCGATCTGCTGACCGAGCTCGATGCGGGCGGACAGGTCTCCGGCGCGACCGAGCGGCACCCGTCCCGCCCCGGTGAGGGCGGCGATCGAGCTTGCTTCGTCGTCGTCGGCGTCGACGTGCAGTTCGACGAGGCCGTCCACCGCGTCCAGCTGCCGCA